>JBOHED010000188.1:0-9299 GCA_050700915.1 Actinopolymorphaceae bacterium
GGCCACGGGTGCGGCTTCGAGATCCCCGTCGGCGACGGCCGGGCGGTCGTCCTCACCACCAGCTATCCCGGCAGCGACATCGCCTTCTACCGCAGCGCCGTCGAAAGGTTGGGCTGCGCGCCTGCCCTCCGTCACGACGCCGAGCGGGCGAGCCTGCTCATCACGTCGACCGCGAACGAAGCCGGCGAGCGCTTTGTCCACGCGTTGAACCTCGAGGGGTACGACGCGACCTTCGGGCTGACCGAGCACGGCCGGCCACTGTTCGGCGGGCATCAGGTCTCCCTTCCGGGCCGGCGAGGCCTCATGCTGCCGGTCGACCTGGCATTCGACGGTGCACGGCTGGCCTACGCGACGGGGGAGATCGCTTTCCTGCAAGGGGATTCGGTGCGGTTCACTCCGCGTCAAGGCGGTCTTGTCGCGGCGTTCGCCTCCGACCGGAAGCTCGCCGTCGACGGTCCTGCCGAGGTGCGTACGGAAGCCGGCCTGCAGGTCGTCCGCGCCACGTCTGGTGACGCCGTCACCGTCACCTGGACCTGACGCCGCACGGACCCTCAGCCGCGGCGGACCCGGCAGGCGACTCCGTTGACGGTGCAGTCCCGGACGCGTGGCCGATCGCTGCCCTCGGCGCGGAAGCCGAACTCCACCCACTCGCCGGGATCGACGACGGCGTTGTAGTCGAGGCCGCGGACGACCACGGTTCCGGAGGCGTACTGGTCGAGGTCCGCCTGCCACACGTCGTCGATCTCCGCCTCGTCCAACGCGAACCGGAGGTCCCAGGTCAGCGGCGCCGAGGTGGTGTTGGTGATCGTGACCACGGCCACGAACCCGTCGTCCCAGGAACTGGACGATCGGAAGGTCACGGTGGGCCGCTCCCGGTTCCGCACCGGCGCCACGCCCTTGGCATGCCGGCGCGAGGCCGTCGGCGACGCTGAGGTGGTGGCTGTGCCGCTCGGGGTCCGCCGGGCCGACCGAGCGGTGTCGCCGGCCGTGGTGGCCCGCGCCGTCGGCGGCGAGGAGTTGGCGACCAGCTGACCCGGCTGGCTCGCACCGCTGCTGACGAAGAAGGCGGCGAGGACGAACGTCGTGACCATCGCCACGGCGATCACGCCCACGAGAATGACCGTGCGTTCCTGCGTCGACAACGTAGGCACCTTGCGGCGCTCCATGAGTCCCTCCCCTGGCCCCGCGGGGTGTACCGGTGGTTCCAACTGCCGGACGATGGTCCAAACCCCCCAGCCGGACCCGCATGCACCGAACACGGACGATTGTGCCACGAAAGCGAAGGTGCCATTTCCCACGCACATGCTCGTCTACCGTTGCGCTATGCCGTCCCGCGACCGCTGGCCACTTGCCGCATGGCTCGTGCTGCTGGCGTTCGTGCAAGTCGGGGCACTTGCGGTGATCTGGTGGGTCTTCGTACGCACCGCCGACGGTCAGGCCGTCGACGCGGTCGCGTTGTCGGGCAGGTCCATCGGGCAGGCCAGGGTCGACGGGTTGGTCGTCAGGGCCCTGAACACCATCACGGTGGTGTCCGTCATCGCCACCACCGTCGCGATCGGGTTCGTCGCCCTCGCCCGGCAGAGGATCAGGCTCGCGGTCGTCGCCACGCTGCTGATCGCGGGTGCCAATCTCACGACCCAGGTGCTGAAGCGCTCACTCATCGAACGACCGGACCTCGGCGTCCCAGGCGTCGAGACCGACCTCAACAGCCTGCCCAGTGGGCATACCACGGTCGCCGCCTCGCTGGCGGTCGCGGCGGTGCTCGTCCTGCCACCCCGGCTGCGTGGTGGAGCCGCGCTTGCCGGCTCCTGTTACGCCGCACTCGTCGGCGTCGCCACGCTCGCCCAGGGATGGCACCGCCCGAGCGATGCGGTCGCCGCGTTCCTCGTGGTCGGAGCGTGGTCGGCGGCTGCCGGGTTCGTCCTGGTCGTCACCCAACGCGAACCAGGTGGTACCAACAGGTCGGAGGGCGCCCATCCGTACGCGCTGACCCTGCTCTTCGTCGCCGGCCTCGCGTTGCTCACGGTCGCGGCGGTGGCGCTGGGCATCACCGGTCAGACGCACCAGCCGGCGCCGGAGACGCTGAGCTGGCGCCGCCTCTTCGCGGCGTACTCCGGTGCCGCCGCAGGCATCGGTGGCACCGCCTGCATGGTGATGGTGATGGTCCTCGCGACGGTGCACCGGGTCGTGCCGGAACGGGACTTGTCGGGACCTCCGGGACCCCCGAAACCGGCCCAGGTCACGTCAGGCCCTCGGTGATCCGTGATCGGTGATCCTCACCTCAGAGCCGCCACATCCGGCCGGAGTACCGGTCGCCGAGCCAACCGAACTGTCCGTACGACGCCACCGTCATGCCGAACTGGTCGGGCGCCGGTCGATCACTGTCGACCCACCAGCGGTAGGCCTTCTCGACCGTACCCCACAAGGTGGACAGCCCGTAGTGCTCCCACCGGGGGTCATCGCCGTCCGCGGAGACGCTCACACCTGCCCACGCCTCCTGGTCGTAGACCCACCGCATGACCCGGCCTGAACCGTCGGGGAACTCGGCCTGGGTGAACCGGAGATCGGGAAGCTGCATCCCCAACGCGAACAGGGCATCACGGTCGGACCAGAGGGCGTCCGGGTCGAGGCCGCAGGAGGCGGGTGCACCGGCCAGCAGCGTGTCGGCGTGGACATCGAACACGTTGGTGCCACCTTCGGCCCGTTGGTCCTCGACCGTGAGAGGTTCCACGAACCGTCCGTACGCACGGTCGTCGTCGATCGTGAGCCTGGCCACGCTCGGGCCGGCAAAAGGGTTGGCCCACGGCACGACCAGGGTGCCACCCTCGCGGACAGCCTCGACCAGGGCGTACGGAACGACGACCATCGGCACGCTTACGAGCACGCGGTCGTAGCCGGTGCACCCCGAAACCGAAGGGTCTCCGGCGACTTCCAGGCCGCGGAGCACCACGTCCGGGTTCGTCAGCTGCCCGACCGGGATCGCGTCGATGGACCCGCCGCGCACCTGGTCCTGCAGCCGCTCGCTCGGCTGGGTGGTCCCGTCGGTCACTTCGAGCACACGCATGCCCGGCGCGAGGTCGAGATGGGACACCATCGTCGCCACCGTCGAAGGCCCTGAGCCTTCTGGACCTTCTGAACCCTCCGGAAATTCCGAACGCTCCGGACCTTCCGATCGCCCTGAGCCATCTGGACCCTCTGAACCCTGCGCTCCCATGCCTGCTCACCTAACCCAGGAGGACGTCGTCAGACATGTCATGTTATTCCGCCATCTTCTCGGCAGAGTGGGGCAGAGGGGGCCAGCTGTCAATCCCGACCCGACCGGGTGGAACTCCGGCAGCCGGCGGCGAAGTACGGATGCCGCGGAGCGGATGAGGTCGGGACACACCGCCCACGCGGTTTGACGAAAGCGCTTGGCGGTCCGCTACTGGCGAGTAACACTGGTGGGGAGTCAAGGCGAAAGGGTGAGGGAGCCATGAGCCAGACCGCACCATCGGCTGATGGGACGCCACAGGCAGCGTCTGCAACGCACCGCGTTTCCGAAGTCGACGCCCGCGCTGTCGCCGAGGCGGCCCGCGAGGCTACCTGGGTCAAGCCGAGCTTCGCGAAGGACCTGTACCTCGGCCGACTCCGTCTCGACCTCGTCCATCCGATGCCTCGCGTACCAGATGACAAGGCGGCGAAGGGTGAACTGTTCCTGCAGCGCCTCAAGGCCTACTGCGAGACTCTCGACGGCCAAGTCATCGAGCGCGAGTCCCAGATTCCAGACGAGTACGCCAAGGGCTTCGCAGCCCTGGGTGTCTTCGGGATGAAGATCCCCGAGGAGTACGGCGGCCTCGGCCTGTCGATGGTCGACTACGGACGAGGCCTCATGCTTGCCGGGTCGGTCCACCCGAGCATCGGCGCGCTGCTGTCCGCGCACCAGTCCATCGGGGTCCCCGAGCCGGTCAAGATGTTCGGCACCGAGGAACAGAAGCGCGAGTTCCTTCCCCGCTGCGCGCGCGGGGCGATCAGCGCGTTCCTGCTCACCGAGCCCGACGTCGGTTCCGACCCGGCGCGGCTGTCGATGACCGCGATGCCGTCCGAGGACGGGTCGGAGTACGTACTCGACGGCGTGAAGCTCTGGACGACCAACGGTGTCGTCGCCGAACTCGTCGTCGTCATGGCCCGGGTGCCCGAGAGGGAGGGGCACCGGGGTGGCGTGACGGCGTTCGTCGTCGAGGCCAACTCGCCCGGCATCACCGTCGAGAACCGCAACGCCTTCATGGGCCTTCGCGGGATCGAGAACGGCGTGACCCGCTTCCACCAGGTGCGGGTGCCTGCCGCGAACCGGCTCGGCAAGGAGGGCCAGGGCCTCAAGATCGCCCTCACGACCCTCAACACCGGCCGGCTGTCCATCCCGGCGATGTGCGCGGGCGCCGGCAAGTGGGCGCTGAAGATCGCGCGTGAATGGTCGGCCGAGCGCGAGCAGTGGGGACGACCGATCGGCCAGCACGCCGCGGTCGCCCACAAGATCTCGTACATCGCCGCCACGTCGTACGCCCTGGAAAGCATTCTCGAGCTCTCCGCGAACATGGCCGACGCGGGCACCTACGACATCCGGCTCGAGGCGGCGATCGCCAAGCTGTACGCAAGTGAGAAGGCCTGGACGATGATCGACGAGCTCGTCCAGATCAGGGGCGGCCGCGGCTACGAGAGCGCGGAGTCACTCGCGGCACGGGGTGAACGGGCCGTCCCGGTCGAGCAGATGCTCCGCGACATGCGGATCAACCGGATCTTCGAAGGCTCGACGGAGATCATGCATCTGTTCATCGCCCGGGAGGCGGTCGACGCCCACCTCCAGGCGGCCGGCGAGCTGGCCAACCCGCACGCGCACGCCGACGCCAAGCTCCGCTCGGCGATCAAGGCAAGCGGCTTCTACGCGAAGTGGCTGCCGCGGCTGGTCACCGGGAGGGGACAGTTCCCGTACTCCTACGACCAGTTCGGCGAGCTAGCTCCGCACCTGCGGTTCGTCGAGCGGTCCTCGCGCAAGCTGGCCCGCAACACGTTCTACGGAATGGCGCGCTGGCAGGGCAAGCTGGAGTTCCGGCAGGGCTTCCTCGCCCGGGTCGTCGACATCGGGGCGGAGCTCTACGCGATGACCGCGGCCTGCGTACGTGCCGAGATGCTGATGCGGGAGGATCCGGCCCGCGGTGAGGAGGCGTACGAGCTGGCGGCCGCCTTCTGCGAACAGGCGCGGGTCCGCGTCAAGGAGCTGTTGACACGGCTGTGGCGCAACGCCGACTCCAGTGACGACGCACTGGCCAAGCGGATCCTCGAGGGCCGCTACACCTGGCTCGAGGAAGGCGTACTCCACCTGTATCCCGACGCACCGTGGATCGCGTCGTGGACACCGGGTGAGTCCCAGAAGGAGAACCTCGCCCGCCGGATGATCTGAGGCAGCAAATGACCACGCTGCTCATGCCAGCGGTACCCGGGCCAGGCGTGTACGCCTGGTTGGGCTTCCGCAGGCATTGGTAGCGTGGTCAACTACCTCCGGGAACGGACCGGCACGGCAGCGAGGGCCCGCGCGATGCCTTACGCTGCCTCTGCGATGCCCACGATCTACGATGTAGCCCGCTACGCCCAGGTCTCACCCTCCACTGTGTCCCGTGTCCTCAACGGCAAGCAGACAGTCGACCGGGCCCTGGCTGATCGCGTACGCGCGGCCGCCGAGGAGCTCGACTACCGGCCCAACGCCCTCGCCCGGAGCCTCCGCCGGAGCCGGACCAACCTCTTGGCCGTCCTGGTCTCCGACATCAACAACCCGTTCTTCACCGCCCTCGTCCGCGGTGTCGAGGACGTCGCCCAGACCTCGAAGTACTCCGTCGTCCTCTGCAACAGCGACGAAGATCCGGTCAAGGAGGCCGGGTACGTCGCCGCTATCCTGGCGGAGCAGATGGCCGGCGTCATCATCTCCGCCACCGGCCACGGCGACCACGTACGCGATCTGGTCGACGCCTCCGTGCCCATGGTCGCCATCGACCGGCAGGTACGCGGCGCCAGCGTCGACGTCGTCACGGTCGACAACGAGAGCGCTGCCCAGCTCGCGACCGCCCACCTGATCGACGAAGGGTTCGCGCGGATCGCCTGCATCACCGGACCCCGCGACATCAGCACCGCGCGCCAGCGCCTCGCTGGATACCGCCGGGCCCTGGAGGCGGCAGGTCGCGGCGCCGACCCACGGCTGGTGCGATACGCGGACTTCCGGGAGACCGGCGGCTATGCCGCGATGGCGGAGCTGCTCGACCACACGCCCCGGCCCGACGCGGTGTTCCCTACCAACAACCTGATGACGATCGGGACGCTGGAATGCCTGGCCGACCGTGGCGTCCGTGTACCGGAGGACGTCGGCGTCTTCGGCTTCGACGACGTACCCTGCGCGGCGCTGATCCGCCCGCCGCTGTCGACGATCACCCAACCGACGCACGACATCGGGCGGACGGCGGCGGAGCTGCTGTTGCGCCGGATCGACGACCCTACCCGGGCGCCATCGGTCACCGTCCTGCCGACCGAACTCCACGTGCGCGCCAGCTCGCTCAGGCGGCGCGCGACAGCCACCACGTCAAGCCACCCTTGACACCCGGAGGTGTCGGCCCCGCGCGACAACCGTACGGACGCCTCCACCACGCGTCGGGAGTTCAGGTACCGACCTGCCCGTCGATGCGTTCGCGCAGGAGATCCGCGTGCCCGTTGTGCCGTGCGTACTCCTCGATCATGTGCTGGTAGAGCCACCGGAGCGACATCTCGCCCCACTGGTCGGTGCCGAACGTCTCGTCGAGGGAGGCTCCGACCACCGCCTGCCGGCACAGGACCCACTCCGCGACGAGACAACCGACGTCCGCTTCCGCCCGGGTGGGATCGACGTCTGCGAAGGCCGCGCCTGGTACGCCGTCGCGGGAGAACAACCGCTCGACCTGCTCCCCGCGGAACCGATGGCGGAACCAGTGCCGCTCGACCGACGCCAGATGCCGAACCAGGCCGAGCAGCGACAGCGTGGACGGCGGGACAGAGCACAAGGCGAGTGCTCGCCGGTCAGTCCGGAGCACTTGTGCAGGAGTGTGGCGCGTTGCCAGTCGAGAAAGCCGTCGAGCGTGGCGCGTTCGCCGGCCACGAACGGTTCGTCGACCCGGGTGGACTGGGGGGCGATCCATGTCATCGCCCCATCATGGCCCTGCTCCTACCATGCTCATGCCTCACGAACGGCACTTTCCAGCGCGGGAGTACGACCGGGGGTGACGCATGGTCAGGAAACTCCGCGGAAGGTGCGCCGGTAGGCCAGCGGTGCCACCCCCAGAGCCGTACGCAGGTGCTGGCGCATCGAGGTCGGCGTACCGAATCCCGCATCCCGCGCCACCTGGTCGATCGGCAGGTCGGTCTCCTCGAGCAGGTGCCGGGCGCGTTCGATCCGCTGCCGCACCAACCAGGTGGCGGGACTCAGGCCGGTCTCCTCGCGAAACCGCCGGGTGAAGGTCCGGACGCTCATCCGCGCGTTCCTCGCCATGGCGGGGAGGTCGAGCGGTTCACCCAGGTGCCGCAGCATCCAGGCCCGCGTCGGTTCGGTGGTGACGCCGGTGAGAGACGGCAGCGGTCGCTCGATGAACTGTGACTGTCCGCCGTCGCGCCAGGGTGGTACGACGCACGTCCGGGCCGCTCCGTTGGCCACCTCGGCTCCGTGGTCGCGGCGGACGAGATGCAGGCACAGGTCGATGCCCGCGCCCACACCTGCCGAGGTCAGCACATCGCCGTCGTCGACGAACAAGACGTCGGGGTCGAGCCGCACGCGGGGGTAGAGCCGGCTGAACCGTCGGGCGTACTTCCAGTGCGTCGTCGCCCGGCGCCCGTCGAGCAGGCCGGCGGCGGCCAGGACGAACGCCCCCGTGCAGATCGACACCAGCCGCCGCCCCGCGAGGGCCGACGTACGCAGCACCTCCGCGACCTTGGGGTCGAGGCTTCCGTCCTCGATGGCCGGGCCACCGTGGATTCCCGGCACGAGCACGGTGTCGGCGGCGTCCGCCACGTCGAGCGCGTGCTCCGGGTCGAGCTGGAACCCTGCGGTCGTACGCACCGGACCGCCGTCTGTCGTGCAGACCTGGACCGAGTACAACTGCTGGCCGGAGGAGTCGCGGGCGGCTCCCAGGACCTGGGTGACCGTGCCCACGTCGAACGGCACCACATCGTCGAGAGCGAGGACCGCGACGCGGTGGGGCGGCGGGATCGAGGCAACCGACATGGCCGGATCCTTTCACAGGATGGCTGTCGGGCCACTCGTCGGCTGGTCTGTACGACGGACAAGCTGGTCATCGTGACGCCGCCCGAGTCTCCCGACCACGCCACTCCCGATCCTTCGACATCCGGCCCCGGCGCCTCCGCGCTCCCCGTTCCTTCCACCGCTCCCACATCCTCCGGCCGTCCGACGAGACGCCCCAGGATCCACCGGGCGTGGCTCGTCGCCGCTGTGTCCCTCCTGGCCCTCGTCGGTGCCGCCGGTTTCGGCGCGGCCCCCGGCGTCCTCGTCACCCCGCTCCAGCAGGAGTTCGGCTGGTCGCGCGGCACGATCTCGCTCGCCGTGTCGATCAACCTCGTGCTGTACGGCGTGACGGCACCCTTCGCCGCGGCCCTGATGGAACGCTTCGGCATCCGCCGGATCCTCGCGGGCGCCCTCGTCCTGATCGCGGTCGGCAGCGGACTCACCCTCTTCATGACCGAGAGCTGGCAGCTGGTGCTGTGCTGGGGCATCCTCGTCGGGCTCGGCACCGGCGCGATGGCTCTGGCGTTCGTTGCCACCATCACTGGCCGGTGGTTCGTCCGCCACCGCGGCATCGTGACAGGAGTGCTGACAGCGGGCGGTGCCACCGGCCGGCTGATCTTCCTTCCGTTGCTCGCGGGTCTGGTCGTGTGGTCCGACTGGCGAACGGCGTCCCTGGCGATCGCGCTGGCCGCCCTCGCGGTCGTACCGCTCGTACTGATGGTCATCCGGAACCGACCCGAGGACGTCGGTCTCCGCCCCTACGGCATCCCCGACGACGCACCACCGGTCGCCACCACCGACGCGGTGCCCACCCCCCATCCCGCCGCCGGAACGGCGCTCGGTGTGCTCGCAGGTGTCGTGCGGAAGCGCGCGTTCTGGCTGCTCGCGGGCGGTTTCGCGATCTGCGGCATGTCGACGAACGGGCTGATCCAGATCCACTTCATCCCGGCGGCGCACGACCACGGGATGGCCGAGCCTGTCGCGGCGTCGCTGCTGGCCGTCGTCGGGATCC
>JBOHED010000189.1:0-3128 GCA_050700915.1 Actinopolymorphaceae bacterium
TCGTGGCGGCACCGCAGAACTACCTCGCGGTCATCAAGGTCGTCGGTATCGGCGGCGGAGGTGTCAACGCGGTCAACCGGATGATCGAGGTCGGCCTCAAGGGCGTCGAGTTCATCGCGATCAACACCGATGCGCAGGCGCTCCTGATGAGCGATGCCGATGTGAAGCTCGACATCGGCCGTGAGCTCACCCGTGGTCTCGGCGCGGGAGCCAACCCCGACGTCGGCAGCAAGGCGGCAGAGGACCATTCCGAGGACATCGAAGAAGTGCTCAAGGGCGCCGACATGGTGTTCGTCACCGCAGGCGAGGGTGGAGGCACGGGCACGGGCGGCGCACCTGTCGTGGCGCGGATCGCCCGCTCGCTCGGTGCCCTGACGATCGGTGTGGTCACCCGACCCTTCGCATTCGAGGGCAAGAAGCGTGCGACCCAGGCCGAGGAGGGCATCAACGCCCTCCGGGACGAGGTCGACACGCTCATCGTGATCCCCAACGACCGGTTGCTCTCGATCAGCGACCGGCAGGTCAGTGTGCTCGATGCGTTCAAGCAGGCCGACCAGGTGCTGCTCCAAGGTGTTTCGGGCATCACCGACCTCATCACCACGCCGGGCCTGATCAACCTCGACTTCGCCGACGTCAAGAGCGTGATGTCCAACGCCGGTTCGGCTCTCATGGGCATCGGCTCCGCCCGGGGCGAGAACCGTTCCGTCGCGGCGGCGGAAATGGCCATCTCCAGCCCCTTGCTGGAGGCGTCCATCGACGGTGCCCACGGCGTCCTGCTCTCGATCGCGGGTGGTTCCGACCTCGGCCTGTTCGAGATCAACGAGGCAGCACAACTGGTGTCGCAGGCCGCGCACGCCGACTCCAACATCATCTTCGGCGCCGTCATCGACGACGGCCTGGGCGATGAGGTCCGGGTCACCGTGATCGCTGCGGGCTTCGACGGCGGTATGCCGCGACGACGGGGCGCCCAGCAGGCCGGAGTGGTCGGGCAGGGGGCCGCCGGGAGTGGCGGGAGGCCGAGTCCGCTTCCGGGTGCGCCGGCGTACGGTCAGCCGCAGCGGCCGGGCGAGTCCGCGAGGCCGGAGCCGAGCCCGCTGTCCAACGGTGGGGAGCGCCCCGCCTCCGGTGCGTCGTCCGGCAACGCGGGACAGCCCGGAAGCATGCGCGCGCCGGCGTCCGGGCCGGCAGCCGGTCGGCCGGGTCACTCGCATGACGAGGGACCGGCGCCTGCCCAGCGCAGCGATCTCGCGGCACAGACCCGGGAGCTTCGCGAGCGGCTGCTGGGCAACCGCCAACAGTTCCACCCGAGTCGGCCCGCGGACCAGCCCGGAATCGACACCCCGCCGCCGTCTCAACCGGCACCGTCTCAACCGGCCCAGCCCCAACCCGCACCGTCCCAACCGGCCGACACGGGAGGCGGCGGCAAGCCGTTCACGCCGTCGCCGGCGCGGCCGGTGCGCCGTCCGGTCGCCGACGACGATGACCTCGACATCCCCGACTTCCTCAAGTAGCGGATGACCGATCGCGGGCCGAGACCCCTGCCCGTCACCGCCGCCGATCACGGCGACCGGCCCGCCGACGATGTCCGGCGCGCCCAGGTCGCGACGGGCCTTCGGGAGGTGCAGGCCCGGATCGCGCGGGCCTGCGCCAAGAGCGGTCGCGACCCGGAGGGCGTCACGCTCGTCGCGGTGACCAAGACCTTTCCGGCCGCCGACGTACGCCTGCTCGCGGACCTGGGCGTCCGTGACATCGGGGAGAGCCGGGACCAGGAGGCACGGGAGAAGTCCGTGGCCTGCGCCGACCTGCACCTGAGGTGGCACTTCGTCGGTCAGCTGCAGACCAACAAGGCCCGCTCGGTCGCTTCGTACGCCTCGGTCGTGCACTCGGTCGACCGGCCGGAGCTCGTGCGCGCCCTCGACCGCGCCCTGCGAAGAGCCCACGAGCAGGCACTCGGACGAACAGGACAGGACGCACGCCGCGCCGACCAGCTGCTCCGGTGCCTGGTGCAGGTACGCCTGGACGACCGCCCCGGGCGCGGTGGCGCGAACATCGCCGAGGTGCCCGACCTGACCGACGAGATCGCCGCGTCACCCATGCTCGAGCTCGCGGGCGTGATGGCGGTGGCGCCGCTGGACGCACCCGCGGGCCCGGCGTTCGCCCGGCTGGCAGAGGTCGCGGCCGGCGTCCGGTCGCGACACGCCGACGCGACCTGGATGTCGGCGGGAATGAGCGACGACCTGGAGGCGGCGGTCGCCGCCGGCGCGACACACGTACGCATTGGGCGTGGGTTACTAGGTGTGAGGCCCTCCAGCAGGTAGCGTCGGCGCGGACGGGGCCTCGTGATGAGGCTGGATTCTCTGCACGTGGGGCGCCAGCACAGGTTCGGCCCGTCGCAGCTGACACCGGAAGGCGAGAGGTCAGATGGCCGGCGCGATGCGCAAAGTCGCGGTGTATCTCGGTCTCGTTGAGGACCAGGGCCGCTACGACGACGAGTACGACCCTGCCTATGAGGGTGAGTACGACACGGAGGAGCGGGAGCCCCGCGCGGGCGAGCCACAGTCCGTGCACGACGAACGCCCGGGCAACGTCACGACCTTCCCCGACCGGCGCCGCGTGCAGGTCGCGCCCGAGGTCCAGGCTTCGCGGATCACCACCCTGCACCCGCGTACCTTCAACGACGCCCGGCTGATCGGCGAGCACTTCCGCGACGGCACACCCGTCATCATGAACCTCACCGGCATGGACGACTCCGACGCACGACGGCTTGTCGACTTCGCCGCCGGCCTTATCTTCGGGCTGCGCGGCAGCATCGAGCGGGTGACCACGAAGGTGTTCCTGATCTCGCCCGCCAACGTCAAGGTCCGGGCGGAGGACAAGGAACGGATCGCCGAGGCGGGCTTCTTCAACCAGAGCTGATGGGACAGTCCTGGCGACCTTCGCTCGCACAGGGGACCACCGCGCCAGAAGAGCCCGCACGTGTCCGGTCCTGTCTCGGATCGGAGATAAGGTCGAGGGTCCAAGGTCGGGCGACCCCGAGGAGCGCACGTGCAGATCGTCGGCCAGCTGATCTACGTCATCCTGTGGATCTTCCTGGTGTTGCTGTTTGTCCGGTTGGTGGTCGACTGGGT
>JBOHED010000190.1:0-12958 GCA_050700915.1 Actinopolymorphaceae bacterium
CGCTTGCCGAGAACCTCGCCGACATCGACCCACCGGATCTCGACGGCACGATCATCCGGGCGATCAAGGACCCCATCCACAAGACCGGCGGGCTCACGATCCTGCGTGGCTCGCTCGCGACCGAAGGCGCCGTCGTCAAGAGCGCGGGCCTGGACGCCGCGGTCTTCGAGGGGCCGGCGCGGGTCTTCGAACGCGAGCGCGGTGCTCTCGACGCCCTCGAGGACGGCACGATCCAGGCGGGCGACGTGGTGGTCATCCGGTACGAAGGACCCAAGGGTGGTCCCGGCATGCGCGAGATGCTCGCCATCACCGGCGCCATCAAGGGTGCGGGCCTTGGCAAGGACGTCCTGCTCCTCACCGACGGTCGCTTCTCCGGCGGTACGACCGGCCTGTGCGTGGGCCACGTCGCGCCCGAGGCGGTCGACGGTGGCCTGATCGGCCTGATCCGCGACGGCGACGTCGTACGCCTGGACATGACCGCGCGCACCCTCGACCTCCTGGTCGCCGCCGACGAACTCGAGCGCCGCCGCAAGGACTGGGAGCCGCTGCCGCCGACCTACACCCGCGGCGTCCTCGGCAAGTACGCCAAGCTGGTGAAGTCCGCCGCGCACGGCGCCGTCTGCGGCTGAGCCGAGGCCGGGAGGACACCATGGGCAAGATCCACGAACGCATCGACGGGCGGCTGCGGACCTTCGTCGAGGCGCAGAAGATGTTCTTCGCCGCCACCGCACCCAGCGGGTCGGACGGGCACGTCAACGTCTCGCCGAAGGGCGCGGGCGGGACCTTCGTCGTGATCGACGAGCTCACGGTCGCCTACCTCGACATCACGGCGAGCGGCGCCGAGACGATCGCGCACCTGCGGGACAACGGCCGGATCACGCTGATGTTCTGCGCCTTCGACGGCCCACCCAACATCGTCCGCCTGCACGGGAGAGGGCGGGTGGTGTCGATCTACGACGACGAGTACCCCGCGCTGGCCGAGCTCTTCACCGAGCATCGCGGCGCCCGCGCGGTGATCGTCGTGGACGTGCACCGGATCTCGGACTCCTGTGGCTACGGCGTACCGCTCATGGACTACGTGGGGGAGCGGGACCTGCTGCCGCCGCACATGGACCGTAAGGGCCATGAGGGACAGGTGGCCTACCGCCGGGAGAAGAACCGGATCAGCATCGACGGGCTGCCGGCGTTCACGGATGATCCCGCGCCGGTGCCGGTCGATCCAGCTGCCCCGGAGGGTGACGACATGCGGACCGAACGTCCGGATGGCGAGATACGCAAGGCTTCGGCTTGACGTGAGGGGCGACAGTCGGAGAACGTGCATGCGTGCGTCCACAGATTCTCGTACTCCGACAGCGCGCCGGCTGAGCCCCTACCCGGGCTGTCACAGCCAGCGCGCACCCCTCGTTGCCCGTCCGGGCCGGGGGGTTTTTGTTTCCCCACAACCCGATCACCTCAGGACAACACCGACAACGCCGTCGCTACGGAAGGGCGAACGATGAGCGAGCAGACGACCGGAGGCCGCACCACCGGCGCCCCCCGAGGTGCGCAGCCGGCGGGCGCGCAGCCGACAGCTGCCCCGATGACGGGCGCACAGAGCCTGATCAAGGCGCTGGAGTCGGCCGGCGTCGACACGGTCTTCGGCATCCCCGGTGGAGCGATCCTTCCGGCCTATGACCCGCTGCTGGACTCGCAGAAGATCCGCCACATCCTGGTCCGCCACGAGCAGGGCGCCGGCCACGCCGCCGAGGGGTACGCACTCGCCACCGGCAAGGTCGGCGTCTGCATGGCGACCTCGGGCCCGGGCGCGACGAACCTCGTGACGCCGATCTCCGACGCCTACATGGACTCGGTGCCGATCGTCGCGATCACCGGCCAGGTCCCGGGCAGCGCCATCGGCACGGACGCGTTCCAGGAAGCCGACATCCGCGGCATCACGCTCCCGATCACCAAGCACAACTTCCTCGTCACCGACCCGGTGGAGATCCCGCGGACAATCGCCGAGGCGTTCCACATCGCCGCCACCGGCCGTCCCGGCCCGGTGCTGGTCGATATCGCCAAGGACGCCCTGCAACAGATGACGACGTTCTCCTGGCCGACCGGCCTCGACCTGCCCGGCTACCGTCCGGTGACCCGTCCGCACGCCAAGCAGGTCCGCGAGGCGGCGCGGATGATCACGGAGTCGCGGCGGCCGGTGCTGTACGTCGGTGGCGGCGTGATCAAGGCGCGTGCGGCCAAGGAGCTGCGGGTCCTCGCCGAGATGACCGGCATCCCGGTCGTCACGACCCTGATGGCGCGTGGTGCGTTCCCCGACAGCCACCAGCTGCACCTCGGCATGCCCGGCATGCACGGCACCGTGGCGGCGGTCAGTGCGCTGCAGAAGTCCGACCTGCTGATCTGTCTCGGCGCCCGCTTCGACGACCGGGTGACCGGCAAGCTGTCCACGTTCGCGCCGGATGCGAAGATCGTGCACGCCGACATCGACCCGGCGGAGATCTCCAAGAACCGCACCGCCGACGTGCCCATCGTGGGTGACTGCCGGGAGGTCATCGCCGATCTCGTGGTAGCGGTCCAGGCCGAGCACGGGGCCGGTCGCCAGGGCGACTACACCGCCTGGTGGCGGCTGCTCGACGACTGGAGGACCCGCTACCCGCTCGGCTACGACAAGCCCGCCGACGGGTCCCTGGCTCCGCAGCACGTGATCGAGAAGATCGGCCAGGTCGCCGGCCCTGAGGCGTTCTACGTGGCGGGCGTGGGCCAGCACCAGATGTGGGCGGCGCAGTTCATCTCCTACGAGAATCCAGGCACGTTCCTCAACTCCGGCGGCGCCGGCACGATGGGTTTCTCCGTTCCGGCCGCCATGGGTGCCAAGACGGGCCGACCGGACGCGACGGTGTGGGCGATCGACGGCGACGGATGCTTCCAGATGACCAACCAGGAGCTCGCCACCTGCGCGCTGGAGAACATCCCGATCAAGGTCGCGGTCATCAACAACTCCAGCCTCGGGATGATCCGGCAGTGGCAGACGCTGTTCTACAACGAGCGGTACTCCAACTCCGACCTGCACTCCACCCGGATCCCCGACTTCGCCAAGCTCGCCGAGGCGTACGGCTGCGTCGGTCTGCGCTGCGAGCGGCCCGAGGACATCGACGACGTGCTGGCCAAGGCGATGAGCGTCAACGACGTCCCGGTCGTCGTCGACTTCGTGGTGCACCGCGACGCGATGGTCTGGCCGATGGTGGCGGCGGGCACCAGCAACGACGACATCAAGATCGCGCGTGACCTGGCACCCGACTGGGAGCACGACGAGCTGTGAGCGTCGCCTTCCCGCGTACCCCCTTATCTCAGGCGTTCTAGAAAGGAACGAAGAGCAGTGTCCCGACACACGCTGTCCGTGCTGGTCGAGAACAAACCCAGCGTCCTGGCACGGATCGCCGGCCTGTTCTCCCGCCGCGGGTTCAACATCGACTCCCTTGCCGTCGGACCCACCGAACACCCGGAGGTCTCGCGGATGACGATCGTCGTGGGCGTCGAGGATCTTCCGCTGGAGCAGGTGACGAAGCAGCTCAACAAGCTGGTCAACGTCATCAAGATCGTGGAGCTCGACCCAGCCAGCTCCGTTCAGCGGGAGTTGCTCCTGGTGAAGGTGAAGGTCGACACGCAGACGCGGGGGAGCGTGCTGGAAACGGTCCAGCTGTTCCGCGCGAAGGTGGTCGACGTCGCGCCCGATACCGTGACGATCGAGGCGACCGGCAACTCCGAGAAACTCGAGGCGATGCTGCGGATCCTCGAACCGTTCGGGATTCGCGAGCTCGTGCAGTCCGGCATGGTCGCGATCGGGCGGGGCAGTCGTTCGATCACCGACCGCACCCTCCGCTCGCTCGACCGGGCGAACGAGCGCAGCGCCTGAGGCTTGTTGTCAGCGCACCAGAAGAAGAACGTACGAAGGAGATGTTGTGGCAAAGCTGTTCTACGACGACGATGCCGACCTGTCGGTCATCCAGGGTCGCACCGTCGCCGTCCTCGGATACGGCAGTCAGGGCCATGCCCACGCGCTGTCGCTGCGCGACTCCGGCGTCGACGTCCGCGTCGGCCTGCCGGAAGGTTCAAGGAGCCGGGCGAGGGCAGAGGCGGAGGGCCTGCGCGTCCTGACGCCGGCGGAGGCATGTGAGGAGTCCGACCTGATCGTCGTCCTCGCGCCCGACCCTGCCCAGCGCAAGCTGTACGCCGAGGCGATCGAGCCCAACCTCGTGGAGGGCGACGCGCTGTTCTTCGGTCACGGCTTCAACATCCGGTTCGGCTACATCCAGCCGCCGCAGGGCGTCGACGTGTGCATGGTCGCGCCGAAGGGGCCGGGCCACCTGGTGCGCCGGGAGTACAACGAGGGCCGCGGTGTGCCGGTACTGGTGGCGGTCGAGCAGGACGCGAGCGGGAACGCCTGGCCGCTCACCATGTCCTACGCTAAGGCGATCGGTGGCCTGCGCGCCGGCGGCATCAAGACGACGTTCACGGAGGAGACCGAGACCGACCTGTTCGGCGAGCAGACGGTCCTCTGCGGTGGCGTGTCAGCGCTCATCCAGGCCGGCTTCGAGACACTGACCGACGCGGGCTACCAGCCCGAGGTCGCCTACTTCGAGTGCCTGCACGAGCTGAAGCTGATCGTCGACCTGATGTACGAAGGCGGGATCGCGAAGCAGCGCTGGTCGGTGTCCGACACCGCCGAGTACGGAGACTACGTCTCGGGTCCGCGGATCATCGACGACTCGGTGAAGCAGCGGATGCGCGAGGTTCTGTCCGACATCAAGGACGGGTCGTTCGCACAGCGGTTCATCGACGACCAGGACGCCGGCGGACCCGAGTTCGCGAAGTTCCGCGAGCAGTCCGAGCAGCACCCGATCGAGGCCGTCGGCCGTGACCTGCGGGCCCTGATGGCGTGGGTCAAGAGCCACGACGACGACTACGTGGAGGGTACCGCCGCCCGCGGCTGACCCGGCACCTTCCGGTGATCATGATCGTGATCATGAAGGCTTCTCGGCGTGCGACCGAGTTTTCTTCATGATCACGGTCGGGACCGGCATCGGACACTCGCGCGCCCAGGGGTGTGTGCGGCACAGGCGACGGCCGCGAACTGACCGGCTCCGCTTTGTCACCGGTGGCCGCGTTCCGGCACCCCGCTGCGGGTGCCAGGGCCGATGATTATGCTGGGGCGGAGCGCCGGGCCCACAGGTGTGCTCGGGGACCTGTCCTTCTCCCCGTCTCGGCCCACCAGGAAGGCATTGTCGCGTGAATTCCACCGTGAGCCCCTCTGCTGAGGTGATCCTGCCCAAGCCCGTCGTTCTCATCGCTGAGGAGTTGTCCAGCGCGACCCTCGAGGCACTCGGCCCCGACTTCGACGTACGCCACTGCGACGGCGCGAACCGTTCCGAGCTGCTGGCGTCCGTCACCGACGTCGACGCCCTGCTCGTCCGCAGTGCGACCAAGGTCGATGCCGAGGTCCTCGCCGCGGCCGCACAGCTCAAGGTGGTCGCGCGGGCGGGCGTCGGGCTCGACAACGTCGACGTGAAGGCCGCGACGCAGGCCGGGGTCATGGTCGTCAACGCTCCGCAGTCCAACATCGTCTCCGCTGCCGAGCACGCGATCGGCCTGCTGCTCGCCGTCGCGCGGAACATTCCCGCGGCCCACACCTCGCTCAAGGCCGGCGAGTGGAAGCGGAGCAGGTTCACCGGGGTCGAGCTGCACGACAAGACGCTCGGCGTCCTCGGCCTCGGCCGGATCGGTGTGCTGGTCGCGCAGCGACTGGCGGGGTTCGGCATGAACGTCGTCGCGTACGACCCCTACGTCCAGCCCGGGCGGGCCGCGCAGATGGGCGTACGCCTGGTACCCCTCGACGAGCTCCTCGCCACCAGCGATGCGATCACCGTCCACCTGCCGAAGACGCCGGAGACCGCCGGGATCGTGAGCGATGCCGAACTCGCGAAGGTCAAGCCCGGCGTCCTGATCGTCAACGCCGCGCGCGGCGGAATCATCGACGAGCACGCGTTGTACGTAGCGCTCAAGGAGGGCCGGGTCGCCGGCGCGGGGATCGACGTCTTCGTCGCCGAGCCGAGCACCGACTCGCCTCTGCTGGAGCTGGACAACGTGGTGGTGACGCCCCACCTCGGTGCGAGCACCGCGGAAGCGCAGGAGAAGGCCGGCGTCGCGGTCGCGAAGTCCGTCCGCCTCGCCCTGGCCGGCGAGCTGGTCCCCGACGCGGTGAACGTCCAGGGTGGCGTCATCGCCGAGGACGTCCGGCCCGGCATTCCGCTGGCCGAGAAGCTCGGCCGGATCTTCACCGCGCTCGCCGGCGAGGTGGCGCTGCAGATGGACGTCGAGGTACGCGGCGAGATCACCGACTACGACGTCAAGGTCCTCGAGTTGGCGGCGCTCAAGGGCGCGTTCGCGTCCGTCGTCGAGGAGCAGGTCTCCTACGTCAACGTGCCGTTGCTCGCCGCCGAACGCGGCCTCGAGGTCCGCCTGCTCACCGATCCCGACAGCCCGGACTTCCGTAACCTCGTGACGCTGCGCGGCACTCTCGCCGACGGGCGGCAGATCTCGGTCGGCGGCACGTTGGTCGGTCCGCGCCATGCCGAGCGCCTGGTCGAGGTCGAGGGTTTCGACATCGAGGTCGAGCTGACCGAACACATGGCGGTCCTCAAGTACGTCGACCGGCCCGGTGTCATCGGCGTCATGGGCCGGATCCTCGGCGAAGCGGGCGTCAACATCGCCGGCATGCAGGTGAGCCGCGACCGTCTGGGCGGCAAGGCCCTGGTGGCGATGACCGTCGACTCCGCGATCCCGCAGGCGGCGCTCGACGAGATCGCCCGCGAGATCGACGCCCAGGACGTCCGGGCCATCGACCTCGTCGACTGAGCACCCCGCCCTCGGCCCGTGTTCTGAAGGTCGTCTCCGGCTGCGCTCGGGACCGGTCCCGAGCTGGTGCGATTAGCGTCCTCTGCGTACGACACGAACCGGAGGTACGCAGTGGACACGTTGGTGAGCCCCGCAGCCGTTCTCGGTCTGATCCTGGTCGTCGGCGTCATCGTGACCGTGTGGAGCGGTCTCAGGGTGCGAAAGCCCGGCGCCGGCCGCGACACGGCGATGCCGTCCCTCAACTGTCTGTTCTGTCACCGGCTCATCCACGAGAAAGACCAGGTGGCCGGTCTGGGAGAGGCGGCGGTGCGTCGGCTCCTTGGCAGGGTGCCGACCGAGACTCCAGCCGCCACCGATCCGGCGGGCAATCGGAGGTGGCTCGGTCACGTGGCGTGCGCGAGCGCGGCAGGCGTCGATCTGGGCGCGGCAACCCGGGTCGGTGCGGCCGCGCGACCTGACCCGCCGGTCCCGGCGCAGGCAGGCGACCTCGTCTGTCCCTCGTGCGCGCATGTATTCGCGCCGCCAGACATCATGATCGTCACGAGGAAGGACGTGCGGAGGTACGGTCGTGATCCCGTCCAGTGCCCCGAGTGCGACCACATCTGGGACGCCCGGCGGAAGATCCGGACGATCCGCGGCTGAGGGAAGCGACGCCCCGGCGACCGTGGAGTGTCTCGGCGTCAGCGTCGATGCGCCAGGACGTGACGGATCTCCTCGCGGAGAGCGGCGTTGGACGTCGGATCGGTGTAGTCGCGGGAATGGACGATCAGACCGTCGCGGGTGCGTACCACCATCACGTACGGACCTCTCACCACCTCGCCCGTACGCGTGATGCGTAGGTGCAGGTCGAACTCCGCCACGATCGTCTCGGGGTCCGTTGTCTCGTGCACGACGACCGGATCGGCGCGTTCGATCCGGAACACTGCGGCGGTTCCTCTGAACCGGGCACGGATCTCCTCGCGTCCGCCCGCACTCCGCAGCGGAACGCCGTCCGGCGTCCATGGGATCTCGATCACGGCGTCGGTCGCGTACAGGTCCGCAAGGTCGTCCATGGCGTTGGTGACCGAAGCTTTGAGGAAGCGGTCGAACACCTCACGCGCGCCGACAGGGACAGGAGCGGCGTGGGACATGGTGTCGGACCTCCTTCGTACAGGGGAATTCGGCGGGCACAGGAAGCGGGCCAGTCGTGTGGATACAATCGGAACGGCCGTTCCGAATACTCGGCGAAGATACGGAACGACCGCTCCGTTTGTCAATCGGACCGCACCGGGAGCAGCCATGCCACCTGCCCGTTCAGGGGGGCCGTCGTCTTCGAAGTCGCCACGGCCCGCCGGTCGGCAGCTGCGGGCGGACGCCCGGCGCAACCGTGACCAGATCAGGGAGAGCGCTGCGGAGGTCTTCGCTGAGCAGGGCATCGACGCGCCGATGGACGACATCGCCCGAAGGGCCGGTGTCGGCGTGGGCACGATCTATCGTCACTTTCCCACCAAGGAAGCGCTGTTCGAGGCCATCGTCAGCCACCGGGTCGACGAGCTCGGCGACGAGGCCGAGGCTCTTGCCGACACCGAGGATCCTGGTGCGGCGTTCTTCGACTACCTCACCCGGATGACGGAGCGCGGGCTCACGAACAGAGCCCTTATCGCGACCATGACCGAGACCCCGGGATTCGACCTCGCGGCCCTGCGGGCGCGGTCCGACCGGATGGTGGCGGCGCTCTCCCACCTGCTCGCCAGGGCACAGGAGGCCAGCGCCGTCCGGACCGACGTCGACGCCGCCGACGTCAAGGCACTGGTGCTCGGCTGTCACGCTGTCGAACGACAACGCCCCTCCGGCGGTCGGCTCTCCGCCGTGATCTTTGACGGGCTGCGGCCACGGGCCGGTGGGCGGTAGAGCGGCACAACGCGGCGGAGGCGTGAATGCGCGCTCGTCCCTGGTTGCCGGTCGTCAGCGGCGGGTGGCGATGAGAACGCTGGCGTCGCTCGCCACCATGACCTCGACGGTCGCGAACCGGGAATCTGTCAGCCACTGCATCCGCATGGTGTCGACTCGGCCCTGATACATCGGGGGCCAGCTGGAACTCGGAGTGAAGTCGTCCAGCACCACGAGCCCGCCCGGTTCCATCAGATCGGCGGCCGTGTCGGGGCCGGCGCGTTTCGCCTCGCGTACGTCGAGGAAGAGCAGCGAGAACGGCGACTCGGCGGCGAGCTCCTTCCAGTCGGCCTCGAGGACCGTCACCGACTCGTCTCCGGTGAACATCTCCCGGACCGCCTCGACCAGCCCCGGATCGTGCTCGGCGGTGAGCAGGCGGGCGGTGTCACGCATGCCGCTGCGTAGCCACGCCGAGCCGACACCGCATCCGGTCCCGGACTCCGCGAGGGTGCCGGTACGTGAGGCGGCCAGACTCGCGAGCAGCCGGCCGGTCTCGTTGCGGCAGGACGACACGAAACCGCGTCGCCGGGAGAGCTGGTGGGCCCGCGCGACGACCGCGGGGATCTCGGGCGGCACACTCATGCTGTTCTCCTTTTGCATGACCGCTGTGGTGCCTCACTCCGGCACACCTCGTTCCTCGGCGTACCTCCGTAGGGGCTCCTCGCGCTCACTGGTGGACCCGCTCTACCGGCCGCGCACCAGGGGTGCCGGCCGGCCCGCGTCGTCTGGGTCGTACGAAGTGCACGGTCATCCGCCAAGACTGGGGCATTTGAGCGCATCCACGCCTCAGCGTCTCGGCATGCGAGAACTTCCCCCGATTGGCGAGACAACTGCTAGGACGTCCAACTAATCTCGGTCCGGTCATGAGGTTCGTCGTAATCCTTCGCTGCCGTGGCGGGGCCCACTGAGGGTCGGCTCCCCGTCGCGGAGTCAGCGTTTGCCGGCCCGCCTCTTCATCACAGATCACGAAGACGCGTACGTGCGAAGGAGAACTCCGATGACCAAGACGCATCGCGAAGCGCAACGGCTGGCCTACCAGGCCCTGCAGGAGGCGCTGGACCGCCGCGACAACGGCGGCAGGACCGCAGCGGTACCCGAGACCCGCACCGCACACGGCAGCCGGGACACCCGTCCCGCGCCCCGTGTCTCGGCGCCCGCCCGCCGCACCCGGTGAGGTAGCCGACTCCTGCCGCCGAAGCACCCCGCAACGCAACCGCCCAGCCCTGCCCGGGCGAGGCGCAGACGACCACACCGCGGCCACATACCGAGACCTGAGTTTCGAGATGTGGACACTGGCGAATATGGTGATCCGTATGGCTCAGAGCATCCGACTGGCTGTCATTCCCGGCGACTACATCGGCCCCGAGGTGACCTCCGAGGCGCTGAAGGTCCTCGAGGCGTGCGTACCCGCCTACGACGTCAAGGTCGAACAGACCCACTACGACCTGGGTGCCGAGCGTTACCTGGCGACGGGCGAGGTCCTGCCCGACTCCGTGCTGGCCGAGCTTCGCACCCACGACGCGATCCTGCTCGGGGCGGTGGGTGGGCGCCCGGGCGATCCCGCCCTGCCGGCCGGGATCCTCGAACGCGGCCTGTTGCTTCGGTTGCGCTTCGAGCTGGACCACTACGTCAACCTCCGCCCGTCGCGCAGCTTCCCGGGCGTGCCGACGCCTCTCGCCGGTGACGCGCCGATCGACTTCGTGGTCGTCCGGGAGGGAACCGAAGGGCTCTACGTCGGCAACGGCGGAGTGGTCCGCAGGGGCACGCCGCAGGAGCTCGCCACCGAGGTGAGCATCAACACCGCGTACGGCGTCGAACGCGTCGTCCGCGATGCGTTCCGCCGCGCACGCGCCCGCCGGGGCCAGCTCACCCTGGTGCACAAGACCAACGTGCTCGTCCACGCCGGCGGCCTCTGGTCGCGGATCGTGGGGGAGGTCGCGAAGGCGTTCGCCGACGTCACCGTCGACTATCTCCACGTCGACGCGGCGACGATCTTCCTCGTGACCGAGCCCGAGCGTTTCGACGTGATCGTCACCGACAACCTCTTCGGCGACATCATCACCGATCTGGCGGGTGCCGTCACCGGGGGCATCGGCCTGGCGGCGAGCGGGAACGTCAACCCCGAACGCACAGCACCGTCGATGTTCGAGCCCGTGCACGGATCGGCGCCCGACATCGCAGGGCTTGGCAAGGCCGACCCGACCGCAGCGATCCTGTCCACCGCCCTGCTGCTCGATCACCTCGGCGAGGCCGGCGCGGCCCGCCGGATCGAGGACGCCGTGGGCGCCGACCTCGACACCCGCCCCGGCGCCGAGGCCACCAGGACGACGGCGGAGATCGGCGACGCGATCGCCGCCCGAGTAGCGCCCTAGGCCTTTCGACGGATACGTACGTCCGAACCCTCGCAAAGGCCCGACGCCGCCCGCGCTCCGCGGGCGGCGTCCTCCGTCTCCAGCCTTCTGACCGTCGCAGAATCCTTGTTCTCGTTACACGATTGGGTACGGTGCTGCCATGACCGCAAGCCTCGAGTTTCGCCGCGAGCTCACGCCTTCGCCCACGCCGGCGGGGCGCCGGGAGGAGATCCTCGCGAATCCCGGATTCGGGAAGTTCTTCACCGACCACATGGTCACGGCGACCTGGACCGCCGGCGAAGGATGGCGGGACGGCGTCGTCCGCCCCTACGGTCCGCTCGCGCTCGACCCGGCGACCGCCGTCCTCCACTACGCCCAGGAGATCTTCGAGGGCCTCAAGGCTTATCGGCACGCCGACGGCACGATCTGGACTTTCCGGCCGGACGCCAACGCTCGGCGGTTCCAGAGGTCGGCGCAGCGGATGGCGTTGCCCGCACTCGACGTCGACGACTTCGTGGCGGCCCTCGACCTTCTCGTCCAGACCGACCACGCATGGGTCCCCGCTGGTGGGGAGAAGAGCCTGTACCTTCGCCCGTTCATGTTCGCGTCCGAGGTCTTCCTCGGTGTGCGGCCTGCCCGTGAGGTGACGTTCGCGGTGATCGCGTCCCCTGCCGCCTCCTACTTCGCTGCCGGAGTCAAGCCGGTGTCGATCTGGCTGTCCGAGGAATACACCCGGGCGGCGGTCGGCGGCACAGGTGCGGCGAAGTGCGGCGGAAACTACGCCGCGAGCCTCCTCGCCCAGCAGGAGGCCGCCGACAACGGATGCGACCAGGTGGCGTTCCTCGATGCCGTCGAGCGGCGATGGGTCGAGGAGCTCGGCGGTATGAATCTCTACTTCGTCCACGACGACGGGCTGATCGTGACGCCGGAGCTGACCGGCACCATCCTGGAAGGAATCACCCGGGAGGCGATCCTGGCTCTCGGGGCGGAGCTCGGCCACAAGATCGAGGAACGCCGGATCGACGTCGACGAATGGCGTTCCGGCGTCGTCAGCGGCCGGATCGCCGAGGTGTTCGCCTGCGGGACGGCGGCCGTGGTCACCCCGGTCGGCTCACTGAAGTGGCGGGGTGGTGCGCTCGAGATCGGCGGTGGCACAGCCGGTCCGGTGACCTCCCGGATCCGACAGCAGCTGCTCGACATCCAGTACGGCCGGGCGAACGACACGCACGGCTGGCTCCACCAGGCCCGCTGACCTCCCGCCCACCCCGCACCTTCCTCTGGTGGCCGGTGTCACGCTGGGTGTCTGCTGTCTACGCCTCCGATGTTCCTCACAGAGCGTTTCCACCCACCCTCCAGGCGACACGGATCGGCGGGGATCCTGCGCGGACAGGTGCAAGAGGAGTAGCTTCTGTGCGCACAGATAGCGACCTCTGCCGGCAACGAGTGCCGGTGACCAAGCCCTCGTCGGTCGCGTCTCGAAACAGGGAGTAACGGAGGTATGAGCGAAGAAAGCAGTTTGGTGGCGTCGCACCCCACCAAGGGAGAGTTCGATCTCACCCGTGTCGAATGGCGCGCGGCGGTCGCCGGAGGCGACATCGAGGTCGGCTTCGTCGACGACCTGATCGGCATGCGCAACGCGCAGGATCCCGACGGTCCGATTCTCGTCTTCACCCCCGGCGAATGGGAGGCATTCCTGGCCGGCGCCAAGGACGGCGAGTTCGACCCCGAGACGCTCGACCTCGACGCCGAAGACGGTGCGGGTCGCAGCGGTT
>JBOHED010000191.1:0-2039 GCA_050700915.1 Actinopolymorphaceae bacterium
GCCGGTCGGACAGGTCGAGCGTCTCGGTCAGCGCCATCGCCTCGACGACCTTCGCCTCGTCCTCCTTGGACCATTGCCGCAGGAGCCGCTGGTGTGCGTACCGGCCGCGGGCCACCAGGTCGGCGACGGTGATCCCGGCGGGGGCGAGCGGGCTCTGCGGCAACAGACCGAGCCGCCGGGCCACTTCCTTCGTGGCGTACGACGAGATCAGCCGCCCATCGAGCTGGACCGATCCGGCGCGCGGCGCCAGGAGCCTCGCCAGCGCCTTGAGCACAGTCGACTTGCCGCATGCGTTCGGGCCGACGATGACGGTGAACGACCCGTCTGGAATGCGTACGTCGAAATCGTCGGTCACGACCCGTTCGCCGTAGGCGAGACGCAACCCGTCGCCGTGCAGCCGTTCAGTGCCCGCTACCGCCACGTTGGCCCACCCACCTCGCCCGCCGGAAGTTAGGTTAGGGTAACCGAATCTGACGAGCTCCAACCACGCCCCTTCTCTGGAGGCCTACCGTGGGCAGCCCCGCACCCGCTCATCCGCTCGGGCTCTCCCGACGGACCTTCGGCGTCTCCGTCTCCGCCGCACTCCTTGCCGCGCTCGCCGGCTGCCGGGGCACCGACACCGGCAGCAGCACCACCAGCGCCGAGGAACCGGCGGCAGCCGACGCGGCGTCCAGTGCGTTCCCGGCCACCGTCGAGCACAGATATGGGCGTACGACCATCCCCGCCGCACCCAAGCGGGTCGCGGTCGTGGGGCTCATGGAGCAGGACGCACTGCTCGCCCTCGGCGTCGTCCCCGTCGCGGCCACGGAGTGGTTCGGCGAGTACCCCGGAGCGATCTGGCCCTGGGCCAAGGACGCGCTCGGCGACAGTCCAGTCCCCGAACGGCTTTCGTCGGTGGACGGCATCGAGTTCGAGAAGGTCGCGGCGGTCCAGCCCGACCTGATCATCGGGATCTACTCCGGCCAGACCCGGGAGCACTACGAGACCCTGTCGAAGATCGCCCCGACGATCGCCCAACCCAAGGGCAGCACCATCGACTGGGCCGTGTCCTGGCAGGAGATCACGACCATGGTCGGCGCCGCGGTGGGCAAGCCCGACAAGGCCAAGGCCCTGGTCGACGACCTCGAGGCCCTGGTCGCGGAGTACGCCGCCGACAACCCGTCGTTCAAGGGCCGGACCGCTCTGATGGCCACGCCGTACGAAGGGATCTACGTCTACGGCGCCGACGATCCGCGGAGTCAGCTGCTCCGATCGCTCGGTTTCGTCATGCCGGAAGGGCTCGGCAAGGTCACCGGCAAGGAGTTCGGCGCCAACCTCAGCGAGGAACGCACCGACCTGCTCGACGTCGACGCACTGGTCTGGCTGTTCGAGAAGTACGAAGCCGACAAGCGACGGATCGACGCCAACCCGCTCTACACCAGGCTGGGCGTCAGGACCGAAGGGCGCGACATCTTTGTCGCCGGTGACAAGGAGAAGGCCTACTACGGCGCCACGTCGTTCATCAGCGTCCTGAGCCTGCCGATGCTGCTGGCAGGACTCGTTCCACAGCTGGCCGCGGCGGTCGACGGCGAGCCGACCACGGCCGTCCCTCTCGTCACCGCGCCTCCGAAGGCCCCTTCTGGCGGCTGAGCAGGCCGACGATCTCCGCGTGCCCGTGCGCCGAGGCGATCTCGGCCAGGCCACGCCCCTCGGAGTCCCGGACGGTCAGGTCCGCGCCACGCTCGAGGAGGAGCCGGGCGGCGCCCGCCTTGCCGTGTGCGACGGCGTACGCCAGTGGGGTCCAGGCCGTGTCCAGCGACGTTCTCGTCGGGCCGGTGACGTACGCGCCGAGCCGCCGCTCCAGCGCGTGCGGATCGCCGGTGAGGATGGCGTCGATGCGGTCGAGCAGGTCGTAGGCGATCGCGTCAACGATGTCGATCGGACCGTCGAGGATGAGGTCGCGGAGCTCGACCCGACCGGCGTGGTCGGCCCACCCGGCCGGTGTCGCCAGGTAGGTGTCCTCGCGGGCGGTACGCGAGGCGCCATGCGCGAGCAGCACC
>JBOHED010000192.1:0-7499 GCA_050700915.1 Actinopolymorphaceae bacterium
GCCTGTACCCTGTGAGGGCTGTGAACCGCACTCCGCACCAGTGCGGTGCGCTTTCATGGAGAGTTGCGAGTTCAGGTAGGCATTCGACGGGGTACGTTCTGTCCGAAAGGTTTCCGCGTGGGTTCTGTCATCAAGAAGCGTCGCAAGCGAATGGCCAAGAAGAAGCACCGCAAGCTCCTCAAGAAGACGCGCGTCCAGCGCAGGCGTCTGGGGAAGTAGCGACCCTTCGTGCCCACGGGGTGAGGCGCAGATGGCGCGCGTAGTACTTGTCACTGGAGTCTCCCGTGACCTCGGGAGCCGGTTCGCACGCCTGTTGGCCAGCGACCCCGACATCGATCGGGTGTTGGGTGTCGATGTGGTGCCGCCCCGGCACGACCTCGGCGGGGCCGAGTTCGTCCGCGTCGATCTGCGCAGTCCGGTCGTCTCCCGGGTCCTCGCCCGGGAGGAGGTCGACACGGTCGCCCATCTCAACGTCATCGCCGCACCGCAGCACGCCGGCGGCCGCGCGACGTTGAAGGAGATCAACGTCATCGGGACGATGCAGCTGCTGGCGGCCTGCCAGCGGCTGCCGTCCGTACGCAAGGTCGTGGTGAAGTCGTCCACGACCGTCTACGGCGCCGGCCCGGACGACCCGGCCATGTTCACCGAGGAGATGGAGCCGCGGAGCCTTCCCCGGTCCGGGTTCGCCAAGGACGCCGTGGAGGTCGAGGGCTACGTCCGCGGGTTCGCCCGGCGCCGGCCCGACGTCGTGGTCACCACGCTTCGGTTCGCCAACGTGATGGGGCCGCGGGTACGCACGCCGATCACGCGGTACTTCACCCTTCCCGTCGTCCCCACCGTGCTCGGGTTCGACGCCCGACTCCAGTTCACCCACGAGGACGACCTGCTCGAGGCGCTGCGGCTGGCCACCGTCACCGACGTACCCGGCACCTTCAACGTTGCCGGCGACCGGATTCTCATGCTGTCGCAGGCGATTCGCCGGATGGGCCGGCCATCGGCGCCGGTGCCGGCGTTTGCCGTGGCGACGTTCGGCCAGGCGTTCCGGGCGGCGAGACTCGCCGACTTCACCCCCGAGCAGCTTTCGTACCTCACTTACGGCCGCGGCGTCGACACCACTCGGATGCGCGAGGAGCTCGGGTTCAAGCCGACCTACTCGACGCCGGAGGCGTTCAATGCCTTCGTTGCCGCGCACGAAGCCGGCCTGCTCAACGCACGACGGATCCAGGACGCCGAACAGCGCGCCGCCGACTTCCTCGGTGTGCACGAACGCGTAAACGGGGTACCACAACGCCATGGTTGACTCGTCCGAGGCGAAGGTCATCCCGATCAGGGCGCGCGACTCCGGCGACGACGGTGACAGCGGTCACCGCGGGCAGTCCCGATCTGGGAGTACGCCGGGCGACGGCGAAACACGATCGGCATCCGACGTCTTCACCGAGACCCTGAGCCTGCTCGCCCAGGATGTGGCCGCCCGCGCGCTGGGCGACGACTGGCAGGCGAAGGTCGCGTCGGGTCTGGCGTTCGCCCGGCGGCGGCTCACCGGCGACTACGAGGTCGACGAGCTGGGCTTCGACCCCGACCTCACCGAGAACGTCCTGCTGGCCCTGCTACGGCCGCTCTTCCAGACCTGGTTCCGCGCGGAGGTCCGGGGCATCGAGAACATCCCGGCCGTCGGTGGTGCCCTCGTCGTCGCCAACCACTCCGGGACGCTGCCTCTCGACGGCCTCATGACCCACGTCGCCGTGCACGACACCCATCCGGCGCGCCGGCACATCCGGATGCTCGGCGCCGACCTGGTGTTCCGTACGCCGTTCATCTCCGAGCTTGCCCGCAAGGGCGGAACGACCCTCGCCTGCTCGGAGGATGCGGAGCGACTCCTGCGGTCGGGCGAACTCGTCTCCGTGTTCCCTGAGGGCTACAAGGGCCTCGGCAAGCCCTTCTCCGAACGCTACAAGCTTCAGCGATTCGGTCGCGGCGGCTTCGTGGCGGCTGCTCTGCGTTCCGGCGTACCGATAATTCCGTGCTCCATCGTCGGCGCCGAAGAGGCCTATCCGATGCTCGGCAACATCGAGCCGCTGGCCCGGCTGCTGGGCCTTCCGTATTGCCCGGTCACTCCGACGTTCCCGTGGCTGGGTCCGGTCGGCATGGTGCCGCTGCCGTCGAAGTGGATCATCGCATTCGGCGAACCCGTCCCCACCGACGGCTACGACGCCGACGCCGCCGACGATCCGATGCTGGTCTTCGACCTCACCGACCAGGTCCGGGAAACCATCCAGCACACGCTGTACGCACTGCTCCTGGACCGCCCCGAAGCCTTCTGAGGCCCGAAGCCTTCTGAAGGCAGGCGCCCCTTCCGTGCGATCCGACGTCAGCTGATCAGGCGGCGGAGCCACCATGTGGCGCCGCGCTGCATTGCCTCGGCGCTCGGGCCGGACAAGTGATCCGGCAAGTGCAGGTAGCTCATCGCCTGGTGGAGCGCGCCCAGTTCCTCCGCCAGCAGAAGCGCCCGGCGTAGGTCGGCAGGCGCGGCGTACTCCTCCCACTCGACCAGGTAGGCGTCCTTCAGTCGGGGGTTCTCCGAGATTGGTGTGCGCTCCTCGGCAAAGGTCACCAGATCCAGGAACGGGTGGGAGACCGCCGCGTCGGTCCAGTCGAACGCCAGTACATGGCCGTCGCGAACGGCGAGGTTGCGTGGGTGCAGATCGCCATGCAGCAAGGTCTCCGGTACGCCGATCGCCGCGAGCTCGGTGATTGCCTCACGCAACTGCTCCGCCCGGCGCGGCAACAACGCGCGCTCGGCGGATTCGAGCCGATCGGTCGCCGGGTTCGGACCGAACAACCGGTTGATCTCGCCGTCCAGCACCGTGAGCCGGCGATCGACACAACTGAAAGCCAGCAGGCGACCAGTCTGATCGGCGTAGCTGCGCTGCAGCCGGGCATGCCCCTGGACGGCTTCGAACCACAGCGAGACGTCCGACTCGTGAGCCAGGGCCGGGCCGAGATCAGGCAATAGCATCCAGGCCCGCTGTTCGTCGATCGCCAACGGAGCTGGAACGGCCCCGGGCCGCTCGCCAGAGAGTTTCTGCAGCAGCAATGGCTCGTGCGCGAACAACAAGGGCAACGCATCCACCCGCGCGGGCTGGATCGTGCCGGAGTGCGCGAGCGCCTTGAAGAACACATTCCCCTTGGCCGTCGGACACCGCAGTACGTTCGACAAGCCCCACGACCGCACCTGCACCGGCAGCCCGGTACGCGGCGCCCCCGCCGCTTCGAGGTGCTTGTCGATCCATGGCATCGCTTCGGCGTACCATCCGGGCATTGTCCACGCAGGCGTCGCCGGGGAATCCGGAGGCAGAGCGAGGTGCTTCCGCGCGGCGACAATCAGCGGATCGTCGAGATCGCTCACCCACCGAGCCTCATCGGGCACCGCACCGACCACGGCCATCAGGTACGCCGTCGTACCCGGCAGAGCATCGAGGCAGACCAACGCAGGCCTCGATCCCCCACTGCTCCCGCAAAGCCCGCACCGGAGCCTCGACATCGGGAAACCAGAACTCCTCGGCGACCTCCACCCGAGGAAGCCCTGAGGGCAGCACGAGTACTGCCGTACCCTCGGGACGCACCACCACTGCAGTGACTGTTACCGCACACTCCCGTCAAGTCGGGCGCCGGTTCCGCCTGTTCCGCGGACTCAGCCGGGGAGGAGAGGGCCGAACAGGTCGTCGAAGATGCTGCCACCGGAGGTGGGGGTCTCCTCGTCGCCGGGCAGCGGCAGGATCTCGGGCACCTCCGACGGCAGCTGGGTGTGACTCGGAGTCGGCGAACCGGACGGCTTGGGGCTCGTCGGAGTGGCGCCCGGCGTCGGCTTCGCGGGCGTACTCGGATCCGTGGTGGTCGGTGCCGGTTGCGGCGCCCCGCCGGTCAGCAACGGCTCGGGTATCCCGCCCGGCAGCAACCACGGCAGCGACACCAACCGCTCCGACTCCACCGGAAGCTCCAACGGCAACGACGCCGGCAGTGGCTGCTCGGCAGGGAGCGGCAACGGCAACGACGTCGGGTTCGGCAACGGTATGGCTAAGACCTCGGTCCCACGCCCTGGCGCGGGTGGTTCGGGAAGGTCGAGGCTGATAGTCGGCCCTGGTCGCGGTTCGTGTGGCCAGGGAAGCGGCAACGGCAGCCAGGTGCGGAGGGCGTTGGTCGGGTCTGACGCCGGGGCGCCCGTCGATCTGGTGGAACCCGGCGTCGCCGATGCCGTGGCGGAGTCTGCGGGAGTCCGGTCGGCGTCGCCGTCAGCGGGTCGGCCGTCGGGCGAACCTCCCCCGACGGGACCGCCGAGGACCCCTTCCGGGTCGGCCGCGCCGGGCTTGCACGCCGGGCAGAGGGCAAGTGCCCGCTGGTCCAGCCTGTCCAGGGTCGCGAGCGCCGCGGAGTAGGCGGCACCGGCCTCGGCCGGCAGGGCAGCACGGATGAGCTCCAACTTGGGCCGGGTAGCGGCGACGAACTCGCGAAGCTGGACGAGCGGTGCCGTGCGTCCGTCGAGCTGGGACGCCTCGACCAGCATGCTGCCGCCCCGCCGCGCGTCGCGCGCGAAGTCGTTCAGGGTCGTCTGGCTCAGCGCGAGGCGATCGGTGGCACCGGGGCGTACGGACTGGTCGGTGAGGCTGGAGATCTCGGTCAGCCGCGTGGTGGCCTGGCCGAGATACTGCCGGCCGCGGGACTCGGAGTTGGTCGTGACCGCCGCCTCGGTCTGCTCGAGCCCGCGCTTGAGGGTGTAGAGCAGCTCGCCGGGCAACGCGTTGCGGGCAGCCGCGGCCGTGCCCACCATGCCCCCGGCCAGGGCGACCGATACGGCCACAGCCACGACCCGCAGGCGGGTGGGCGTGCGTACCGCGGACCGGGCGGCAGGGATGGGAAGGGCGTCCGGCATCGCGCCTTGAGGGCGTTCGGCCGCCACCGCGAGAAGGCGGTCTCGCAGGGACGTACGAAAGCCCTCCGAAGGCTGGACTCCCGCCGGCCGCAACATCGCCACGAGCTCGAGGAGTGGGGCGACATTGGGGTCATGAGAGCGCCTCGACCCCTCGACGAGGCGCGCGAAAGCCTCAGCTCGCCGGCGAGTAGCCAGGAGAGAGGTCATCGGGGGTCTCCTCGGAGAAGAGGGTGAGGCACTGAGATATCGATCCCAGGACTTCGCACCTCAGACGTTCCGGACATCTCGCTCAACGAGCAGAGGCGGCGAGAGTTACGTTCTGGCACGCATCGTGTGCATACGTTCACAAAATGTTCTCGGCGCCCGGTCATCGGATGCCCTCGGGAAGCAGCTTGGCGAGGTTGCGCACCGCGCGGAGCTGGAGTTGCTTGACCGCCCCTTCGCTCTTCGCCAGCACCTGTGCCGTCTCCGCGACCGACAGCCCGTTGAGGAACCGCAGGACCAAGCACTCCTGCTGGTCGGCGCCAAGCTTCTTCAGCGCCTTGACGAGCGCCTCGTTGGCGAGCATGGCCAGCACGTCGTCCTCGGGGCCGTCGGCGGCGGAGTCGTAGTCGAGGATCTCGCCGGTCGCGACCTCGAGCCGGAACCGACCCGACTTGTAGTGGTCGGTGACGAGGTTGCGGGCGATGGTGACCAACCACGCGCCGAAGTCCCGACCCTGCCACCGGAAGGTCGAAAGCGCGCGCAACGCCCGCAGGAACGTCTCGCTGGTGAGGTCCTCGGCGAGTGCGTGGGTGCCGACGCGGTAGTAGATGTAGCGGTAGACGGTGGAGAGGTAGTGGTCGTACAGCTGCCCGAACGCCTCCGCGTCACCCTTCTTGGCGAGCTCGACGAGGGCGATCATCCGCGTGGTGTGGGCGTTCTCCTCGGCCTGGCGCGCGCCGGCGTCCCTCACTCCCGTCCGCTGGAACGCCAGGGGGCCGCTCCTGGTGCGCGCCTTCGCCGTCTCGCCGTGCGTGGCCTGCAGCATCCAGCCGCCGCGGCCGTCATGCTCACCGTGCTCGCCGGGGGTGCGCCACGAGGGGGAGTACGTATGACCGGGTGCGCTCGGGCTATCCGCGGCGGACGAGCCTGGGGACACAGCCACCGGGACCGGGCGGGGACCGTGGTCCAGCGTCTCCTCGACGACAGCCCGGACGAGCGCGAGAAGCTCCGCGACGCCTGATCGGTCGGCACGAGTCGGTCGTTCGGTGTGCGGCATCAGTATCTGCTCCCGCCCCCCGAGCAGGGAAAGGTTCGGCCACGGTGTTGCTGCCAGCCCTCGGCGCGCTGCGCTCGCCGAGGCCCGCCCCCGCCACGGTGTGGGTGCCAGCCCCCAGCGAGCTCCGCTCGCCGGGGCCCAACCCCGCCACGATGGTGCTTCCGGCCCCCGGCGCGCTTCGCGTGCCGGCACCCGCCCCCGTCACGGTGTCGGATCGAGCACTCAGCGTCGTCCTTCCGCCGGACCCCACCGACACCACAACGCATCGTAGGGAACATCCGGCGAATCGGAAACATTCTGTAATGCACGACTACCCTCAGGAACGGATTTGGCGGTATGGGTGGTTTTTTCCTCCCGTACGACGCACGCTGCCGCGTTTCAGTGCCGCCGCGGCGGCAGCAGCTCCACCGACCGCTCCCGCGAGCGCGGCGAGGGCGAGCCCTGCCCGGGCCGCGCGGCGGCCCCGACGGAAGTCCCGGATCCGCCAGCCGCGGGCGCGTGCGTGTGCCCGGAGCCGCCGGTCGGGGTTGATGGCGTACGGCGTGCCGACCAGCGAGAGCATCGGCACGTCGTTGGCGGAATCGGAGTACGCCGAGCATCGGCTCAGGTCGAGGCTCTCCTCGACGGCGAGCGTGCGTACGGCATCGGCCTTGGCCGACCCGTGCATGAGGTCACCCACCAGCCGCCCGGTGTAGAGACCGTCAACCGACTCCGCCACCGTGCCCAGCGCGCCGGTGAGGCCAAGGCGGTCGGCGATGAGCCGGGCGATCTCGACAGGTGCCGCGGTCACCAGCCAGACCCGTTCGCCGTGGTCGAGGTGGCGCTGGGCGAGGGCGGCCGTGCCGGGCCAGACCTTCGTCGCCAGGCCTTCGTCGAAGATCTCCGCAGCGAGCTCGAGGAGTTCGTCGACCGGCCAGCCCGCGATGAACGCCAACGCCTGCTCGCGGACCCGCTGCACGTCGTCCGGATCCTCCGATCCCACGACCCGGAACCGCAGCTGCTGCCATCCTGCGGTCAGGATCTCGCGGGTCGAGAAGAACCGGCGCGTGTGCAGGCCTCGGGCGAGGTAGAACAGTGACGCTCCACGCATCAGCGTGTTGTCGACGTCGAAGAACGCCGCGCCGGTGGACGTTTCGCCGGTGGACGATTCGGTCGACGATTGCCCGGGATTCTCCGACGTGGGCAGGTCTGTCTGGCCGGTGGACGAGGCGTTGCGCGCATCCTCCGCGGGCGTCATGGGGACTGAGCTTAGAGCGTTCTCCGCGGCGGTGTCGGCCGGCATACCTCGGTACGCGGTCATGGTCCGGCACG
>JBOHED010000193.1:0-2152 GCA_050700915.1 Actinopolymorphaceae bacterium
GCGGCGGGCAAGCACACGCTCTGCCAGAAGCCGTTCGCCGAGGACCTGGCCACCGCGGTGGAGTTGGTCGAGGCCGCCGAACGCGCCGGCACCGTCCTCGCGGTCAACCAGCAGATGCGGTGGGACCAGGTCGTCTCGTGCATGAAGGCACTGGCGGACGCCGGATGGTACGGCCAGCTCACCTCGGGCCTGTTCGACGTCGATGTCATGACCGACTGGCGGATGTGGCCGTGGATGGTGGGCAAGCGGCGGCTGGAGTACTTCTACCACTCGATCCACTACGTCGACGCGATCAGGCACGTCTTCGGCGAACCAACGAGTGTCGTCGCGAGCACCGGCCGCTACCCAGGCCAGGCGGCGAAGGGAGAAACGCGGACATCCACCGTGTACGAATACACCGGTGACCTGTCCGTCGTCGTCCTCGCCCACCACAACAACTGGTCGTCCCGGCCGCGTGCCGTGGTCCGCTGCCAGGGCACCGACGGCCAGTCCGAGGGAACCCTTGGCGTGTTGTACGACTATCCGATCGGCCGACCCGACACGTTCGAGTTCTGGTCCCGAGTCGTCCATCCCGACCATGCGTTCAGCCGGACGTTCGACGAGCGATGGATTCCGGATGCCTTCGTCGGACCGATGGTGGAGCTGCAAGCCGCGGTCGACGAGGGCCGGCAGCCTCTGACCAGTGGGCGCGACAACCTGCAGACGCTGCGGGTCGTCCACGCGGCGTACCGGTCGGCCGAGGAAGGTCGACGGGTTCGGCTGGACGAGATGCCGCTGCCGGGCGGAGCTGTCGATGCTGGCGGTGCTGGCGGTGCTGGCGGTGCTGGCGGTGCTGGCCGTGCTGCCGGCGCCGAGGGGAGTGGGTGAGGTCGATGCGTCCGTTGGAAGGGCTCTTCGTTCTGGATCTCGCGCAGTATCTTGCCGGGCCGTCGGCCACGCTGCGGCTCGCGGATCTCGGTGCCCGGGTGGTGAAACTGGAGCGTCCAGGTTCCGGCGACGCTTGCCGGCGGCTGCGGTTGGCCGATCTCGTCCTGCCCCATGAGGCCGACTCCGACAGCGCGGGGCGTGCCGACAGCGCCGCCAGCGCCGACAGGTCCGACAGGTCCGACAGCCTGCTGTTCCACACGATCAACCGCGGCAAGGAGAGTGTCGCCGTCGATCTTGCTGACCCGGCGGACCGGTCGAGACTGCTCCAGCTCGTCCCCCACGCCGACGTCCTCGTGCACAGCTTCCGTCCAGGTGCGCTCGACCGCTTCGGGCTCGACTACGCGGCGGTCGCCGAGCTCAATCCCCGGCTCGTCTACGCGCACGTCAGCGGGTACGGCGAGGAGGGCCCTTGGCGGTCCCTCCCGGGCCAGGACCTCCTCGTCCAGGCGCGATCTGGTCTGGCCTGGCTGAACGGAACGGCGGCCGACCCACCCGAGCCGCTCGGCCTCTCGGTCGTCGACCACCTCGCCGGTGCCTACCTCGTGGAGGGCGTACTGGCCTGTCTCGTCCGCCGCGGAGTGACGGGGCGCGGCGGCCTCGTCCAGGTGAGCCTGCTCGAGGCCGCGATGGACCTGCAGTTCGAGGTGTTCACCGGCTATCTCAACGGGGGCGGTACGCCGATCCGCAGCGAGGTCTCTGCCGCGCATCCCTTTGTGGGCGGGCAGTACGGCATCTATCAGACCAGCGACGCCTGGATCGCCCTGGCGATGGGATCGTTGTCACTTCTCGGCGAGTTGCTCGGCGTACCGGACCTCGCGGCTACGCCGGAGGCGCCGCATGGGCTGGACCGCGACGCGGTCAAACGAGCGTTGGCCGGAGTCCTCCGTACGCGGACAACCAGCGACTGGCTCGCGATCCTCGTACCCGCGGGCTACTGGTGCGCCGAGGTCAGGGACTGGCCGGCGTTGGAGGAGTCGGGAGTCCTCGACGCCCTCCGGATGGTGGTCGAACACCGCACGGACGAACGAGCATTCCGTGGCACCCGGTGTCCGGTGCGCATCGACGGCCAGGTCCTCGCCGCGCCCGGTGTCGCCCCTCGCCTCGGCGAACACGCCGAGCTGCCCGGCGGTCAAGCCGACTGATCACACCGGGTCGGTCACGCCTGCCCCAGGCAGGTCCTTCACGTAGCGGTGACACCGGACCGGGATGGCTCCGTGCTCGCCCG
>JBOHED010000194.1:0-6282 GCA_050700915.1 Actinopolymorphaceae bacterium
ACGCGGCGGGGAAGCCGAGGTCGTTGAGCACCGGGATCCGCGGGTCGTCGGTCAGCACCGACATCACGACGACACCGTCGGCCAGCCGGCTGCCGGCGACCCGGCGAAGACCGGAAACGCTCTCCTCTGCCGAAAGTAGCAACAGGTCGTGGCCGTGAGCGCGGGCCGCCGTGCTGACGTGGTGGACGAAGCGGCCGCCGATCGCGTGGTAGGGCACCGTCTCCCGTGGGAAGGACAAGGCGATGACCCGCGTCCGTGCGCCACGCAGTGCCCTGGCACCCGCGTGGGGCCGGTAGTCGAGATCTCGGATCGCGCGCTCGACGGCCTGCCGGGTGGTGGCGGAGATGCTCCGGCGGTTGGTGAGGACGTAGGACACGGTGCTGGGTGCGACCCCCGCCCTGCGGGCGACGTCGGCAATGGTGACCACCGATGCTCCCTCCGGCCGTGCGGGCACAACTCCACGTCTCATCTCGGCTCCGCGCCGACTTATCCTCTCACCGACCATCGGGCAACCAGGCAACGGAGCACATCGTCGAATCAATTCGACGAGGTTCGACACTGCCGGCCCTGTCCGCTCGGACGCTACGGCGGCTGAAGAAAGCCTGTCAAGCGTCCCTGATCCGTTGTGAGGCAGGCGAAGTCTGTCCGGTCATGGACACGAGGGGCAGCTCTCGCGGCTGCGGTCTTGACAGTACGCCGCTGCTTCGGGCTACTGTTTCGGCCACGTTTCGATGTCGAATCGAATCGACGATTGACTGGCGGCCGACGCAGGCCGCTGATCGCTACTTGGAGGTCGTGACGATGGCGGCTCGCGACACACTCAGCCGGCGGGGACTTCTCTATAGCGCCGCGTTCGCAGTCGGCGGGGTGATGCTCAACGCGTGCTCCAGCTCTGGCGACACGCCCGGTCGGGACACCGGCAGCAAGGCCCCGACCGGCAAGGCGGCCAAGGGTTCGGAGCCCAAGCCCTTGCCGCCGCCTGCGAAGCTCAAGGAGGCCCCCAGCCTCGCCGATCTCGTCAAGGCGGGAGACCTGCCGCCGGTCGCCGAGCGACTGCCGGGACGTCCGTACGTCATCCCGCACCGGTGGACCGCGACGGGCAAGTACGGCGGAAGCCTGCGCCTCGTGTCAGAAAGCACCGACGGCTGGGACATGAAGGAATACATGTACGGCCACTCGCCGCTTCGCTGGCTCAACGACGGACTCGACCTTGGGCCGGGCCTCGCGGAGAGCTGGGAGAGCAACGAGGACGCGTCGGAGTGGACATTCCACTTCCGTGAGGGTCTGAAGTGGTCCGACGGCGAACCGTGGACCACCGAGGACATCATGTTCTGGTGGGAGGACATGGTCATCAACGAGGAATACGCCGAGGGAATACCCGACGAGGCGCGCTCGGGCAAGGGGACCATCGCGAAGCTCGCGGCGCCGGACGACGTGACGCTCGTGATGACCTTCGACGCGCCCGCCCCGATGGTGCCGGACATGATCGCCAACTGGGTCAACCGGGGCATCGCCGCGTCCTGGATGGAACCCAAGCACTACATGAAGCAGTTCCATCCCAAGTACAACAAGAACGTCCCGGAGAACTGGGCGGAGATCTTCGACGCGAAGCGCAACGCCACCACCAACCCGGAGTCGCCGACCATGACAGGTTGGCTGCTGAAGTCACGTCGGGAGGGACGGTCGGCCACGTTCGAGCGGAACCCGTACTACTGGGTGGTCGACAAAGAAGGCAACCAGCTGCCCTACGTCGACACGCTGAACTTCGGGGTGGTCGCGAATCCCGAGACCAGGAAGCTGCAGATCCAGAACGGTCAGTTCGACTACGTACACGGGGCGTTCGCCGGTCTGAACCTCGGCGACGTGTCAGGTATCAAGGCCACGCAGTCGAAGAACCAGCTGGACATGATCCTCTGGGACAGCGGTTCGGGCACCGGATCGATCTTCTTCTTCAGCCTGGACTACCAGGACGCCAAGATGCGCGACCTGATCCGGATGAAGGAGTTCCGGCAGGCCCTCTCACTTGCGTACAACCGGGCCGAGGTCCGCAAGGCGATCTACTTCAACACCGGCGACTTGACCACAGGTGGCTACGGGCCCAAGACCCGCGAGTTCCACCGCGGCGACGGCATGGCTGTCTACAAGCAGTGGCGCGACTCCTGGGTCGACTACGACCCGAGCAAGGCCGAAGCGATGTTGGACGAGATCGGTGTGGTCGACTCCGACGGCGACGGCAAGCGCGAGATGCCCGACGGCACCAAGCTGGTCGTACGACTTGAGTATCCCGCCGACGAGGATCCAAGCGGCGAGCACATGCAGAAGAACAACATCCTGAAGAAGAGCTGGGACGCGATCGGCATCGACACCCGGCTCAGCCCGGTCTCGCCCGAGGCATTGGACGACCAGTGGGCGCAGGGCAAGCTCATGACCAAGACAGCCTGGGAGACGAGCACCCTCACCTTCGGTGCCGACCTGCTGTGGCTGATGCCCATGGAGCCGTCCCGCTGGGCGCCGCTGCAGGGACAGTTCTACACGGTCCGTGGAACCCCGGTGGAGAAGCAGCAACTCGACGTTGATCCGTACAAGCGGACACCGCCTCGAATGGAGCCCGAAAAGGGTGGACCCATCGAGCAGCTATGGGATCTCGCAGACCGTGCACGGGTGGAGCCCGACGCGGTCGCGCGGGACAAGCTGTTCTGGGACATGGTGAAGATCCACGTCGACGAGGGGCCGTTCTTCATGGGTGCGGTCGCGAACTTCCCCAGGGTCGAGCTTGTCAAGCAGGGCTTGCGTAACGTACCCACGCGCGCGCAGACGGCGCTGGGCGGACTCGTCAACGACTGGCACCACCCGACGCCGGCGGCGTACGACCCGGAGGCGTGGTACTGGGAGGATCCCGCGAGCAACGCCTGAACCAAAGGCCGATCGGTTGGATGAGGGAGCCCCTGTCGCGAGACCCGGTTGGATGAGGGTGCCCTGTCGCGAGGCCCGGTTGGATGAGGGTGCCCCTGCGGCGAACCTATTGGAGCAGGGCGCCCATGTCGCGAACACTGGTTGGATGACGGCGCCCCTGTCACAAGGGTCCCTGCCGCGAGGACACGTATCGGATGACGTGGTGCACGAGCCGGGACAGAGTGCGATCGACGAGGACGTCGCTCATCGTGCGGGCTCGGTCCCGGGCTCGGCAGAGTCCACAACTTCCCTCACCGTCGACGAAGCCGCCGCGGTGCGGTGGGATCCGTTCGTGCGATCAGGTCGAACGAACGAACGCCTTGGTCAGTTGGTCGCTGCGCCAGCGGCAGGTGTGCCGCCGGACTGCGTACCCAGGAAGAACTGGACGCTGCCCTGAGCGTCCACCTCGGCATCGAGGACCATCTGGTCGAGCATGGTCGACGCGCCTGCCTCGAGGAAGACGCGGGCGCCCTGCTCCTCGACCACCTGGTCGCCGTCGGTGGGTTCCGGTGCGACCGCGAGGCTGAGGCTCTGCTGGTCCTCAGGCTGCGCGGTGATGCGCAGCCCTGCGCTTCCGGGAAGCTCGGGGCTGTTCGTCAACGACTGGATGACGAGCGCAGCGTTGTTCGTGAGCGCAAGCAAGATTGCTCCTTGGATTGGAGTGTGAAGATGAACGGGCCCACTCGAGAGGACGGCGTGCCGCTGATGCACACAGCCACGTGGGCCGGGCCGGCTGGCAGGCGGTGAATCACTCCCTGGTGCGTTGACTGCCGGTCATTCCACCCTTGCCCCTCATCGGCGCACAGTCAAACCCAGGGAGCCAGATGCTGGGCCACAGAAGCAGGGATGATGGGGGAGTGACGACTACCAAGCCCCCCGAATCAGTCGCGTCTGCGCCGCTTTCGCCGCGGTGGGGGATTCCCACCGCCATCGTGGCGCTGGTGGGATTCGTCGTTCTGTCGTTCGGCGTGTCGGTCGCATTGATCGCGCTTGGCGTTGGTCCGATCACAGCAGGCATCGTCGCGACTCCGGTGGGGTGGCTCGCTCTGGCCGGATGGCCGCTCCTGATGACGGTGCGACGTGGTAACGGCCCTCGTTCGGACCTTGCGTGGCGGTTCCGCCCGGTCGACCTCGGAATCGGCGCGTTGGGAGGTGTGGTCGTCCTCGTCGCCGCCATGGTGTTCGTCCTCGTCTACGTCCAGCTCACCGGTGACAGTCCCACCTCGTCGCTCGGAGTCGCGGCCGGCGAGGCGCACGCCGACTGGCAGGTTCTCGCGTTGGCCGCGCTGGCTCTCGGGGCGCCGTTCGTGGAGGAGTTGCACTTCCGCGGTGTGTGGTGGTCGGCGCTCCGGCGGCGCGGACTGGGCGGATGGTCGACGCTGCTGCTGACCGCGGCGCTGTTCGCCGTCACCCATCTCGAGCCGACGAGGGTCGCGCTGCTGTTCGCCGCCGGCCTTGCCGCGGGCTACGTACGCATGGTCACCGACCGCCTCGGCCCCGCCATCGTCGCGCATCTGCTCATCAACGGCATCGCCGTGATCGGGTTGCTGAGCCTGCTCTGACCGGACGTGGGGCCGGCGCTGTTGGTCCGCCGCAAGCCCGGGTTCGCCTGGTGCCTGCCTGCTCTGACAGGTGGGGTGGTGACAGGTAAGAATGACGGCGTGACCCTGTACGTCGACGAAGCGATCGTGCTGCGTACCCAGAAACTCGGCGAGGCCGACCGGATCATCACGATGTTGACCCGGCACCACGGGCGGGTACGCGCGGTCGCCAAAGGCGTCCGGCGGACGACCTCACGCTTCGGCGCCCGCCTTGAGCCGTGTTCGTACGTCGAAGTCCAGCTGGCGGTGGGGCGCTCGCTCGACGTAGTGACGCAGGCGGAGACCCGCCGGCCCTACGCCGAGGCGATGTACGCCGACTATGGCCGCTACACGACAGCCGCCGCCATGCTCGAGACGGCCGAGCGCCTCACGGCGGAGGAGCGGGAACCCGCCACCCAACAGTTCCTGCTCCTCGTCGCCGCGCTCCGGTCACTCGCCGAGGTGGCGCATGATCCTGGGTTGATCCTCGACTCCTATCTGCTGCGGTCGCTCGCCGTTGCTGGCTACGCGCCGTCGTTCGACGAGTGCGCACGGTGTGGGATTGGCGGGCCGCATCGTGCGTTCTCGCCGTCGGCGGGCGGCATGGTGTGTGCTGACTGCCGGCCGGCGGGCGTCGCCCTGCCGGCGCCGGAGACGGTGCGGCTTCTCGCTGCCCTGTTGACCGGCGAGTGGGAGGTGGCCGACGGCAGCGACATCCGGCACCGCCGCGAGTCGACCGGAATGGTGTCGGCGTATCTCCAGTGGCATCTCGAACGTGCGCTGCGCTCCCTCCCGCACGTGGAGCGGCACGAGGAGTCGACCGCGACCATGGGGGTGGAGCGGCCCGACGAGGGTAATGACGCCAGCATGGACAGGGGCGTGGCTACCTCATGAGCCCGGGACTGCGCCGCGGCCGCCGCAGACCGCCGGCCCCCACCCGGCAGCCGGCGATCCCGCCAGACCCGCACCCCTCCGGTGCGCGGCCGCCGGAGATCCCGGTCGACCTGCTGCCGCGGCACGTGGCGTTGGTGATGGACGGCAACGGGCGTTGGGCGAAGGCCCGGGGCCTGCCGCGTACCCGTGGGCACGAACGCGGCGAGGGCGCGCTTCTCGACGTGATCAAGGGTGCGATCGAGATCGGCGTGACCACGCTCTCGGCGTACGCGTTCTCCACCGAGAACTGGAGCCGTTCCACCGACGAGGTGCGGTTCCTGATGGGCTTCAACCGTGACGTGATCCACCGCCGGCGGGACGAGCTCGACGCCATGGGTGTACGCATGCGCTGGGCGGGCCGGCGGCCGCGGTTGTGGAAGAGCGTCATCGCCGAGCTCGAGGAGGCGGCGGAACAGACGCGGGACAACGACGTGATCACGCTGCAGTTCTGCGTCAACTATGGCGGCCGGGCGGAGATCGCCGATGCCGCCAGAGCGCTCGCCATGGACGTCGCGGCGGGCAAGGTACGCGCCGACCGGGTGGACGAGCGGATGCTGGCGCGCTATCTCTACGAACCGGATCTTCCCGACGTCGACCTGTTCGTGCGTTCCTCGGGGGAGCAGCGGACCTCGAACTTCCTGCTCTGGCAGTCGGCGTACGCGGAGATGGTCTTTCTCGACACGTTGTTCCCCGACTTCGACCGGCGCGACCTGTGGCGGGCGATCGAGATCTACGCCCAACGGGACCGGCGGTTCGGTGGTGCCGAGCCCAATGTGATCGACGGGAGCTCCTGACGGCGCTCCAGTTGGATGAGGGG
>JBOHED010000195.1:0-5402 GCA_050700915.1 Actinopolymorphaceae bacterium
GTGATCGCGTCCGGCTCCCCGGCCGAGCTCACCTCGCGCGGGGCGGCGAACACGTTGCGGTTCCGCGGCCCCGCCGGACTCGACGTGCGCTCCCTCCGTGCGGCCCTGCCCGAGGGCTGCGAGGTAGCCGAACCACTGCCCGGGAGCTACGTGATCCACGGGAAGATCGACCCGCATCTGTTGGCGACGGTGACGGCGTGGTGTGCCTCCAACGGCGTACTCCCCGACGATCTCGCGGTCGAACGGCACAGCCTGGAGGACGTGTTCCTCGAGCTGACCGGACGGGAGCTGCATCGGTGACGCCGCCCACGCCCACGGAGTCCGCGACATTGCCCGCGGACCGGGGGACGTTCGCGCCCGCACCGGGACGGGCACCCTGGCACCGGATGGTGCTCGCGCAGGGGCTGATGGAGGCGCGGCTGCTGCTCCGCAACGGCGAGCAGCTGGTGCTCGCACTCGTCATCCCGCTGCTCCTGCTGGTGATCGGCGCGCTCGCGCCCGGGCTCGACCTCGGATCGGCAGCCGGCGGCGCGCACCGGATCGACCTCCTGGTGCCCGGCGTGATCGCGCTCGCGGTCATGTCGACGGCCTTCACCAGCGTGGCCATCGCGACCGCGTTCGAACGCAGGTACGGCGTCCTCAAACGGCTCGGCACCTCGCCGCTGTCCCGAACCGGGCTCCTCGCCGGCAAGCTGCTGGCCGTGGTGCTGGTCGAGCTGCTGCAGCTGGTGCTGGTGGTCGGTGCGGGCTGGCTGCTCGGCTGGCGGCCGGACGGCGGCGCGGGTGCGGTCGCGGTGGCGGTGGTCCTGCTGGTGGTGGGGACCTGCGCGTTCGGGTCGCTCGGCCTGTTGATGGCGGGGACGGTCCGCGCGGAGGCGACCCTCGCGGCGGCCAACCTCGTCTACATCCTGCTGCTCGTGGGCGGGGCGACCCTGGTGCCGGTGGATGCCTACCCGGTGCTTCTGCAGCCGGTGATCGGCTGGCTGCCGTCGGGGGCGCTCGCGGAGGGACTGCGTCATGCGTTCACCGGACCGTCCTGGGGCGGTGTGGCGGGGTTCGTGGGCATCCTCCTCGGCTGGGCCGTCCTCGGCGGTATCGCCACCGCCCGCACCTTCCGCTGGGAGTGACGAGCAACGGCTCACGCCCTCCCCTGGCTCCCGTGATCATGATCACGGGAGATCGAGCGCGGCGGGGGTGGGGCGGGTGCTGGGCAACCCGAGGAGGGTGCTGGGCGGCGTGATACCTAGGCTTGCAGCCGTGCCACTCCCCCGCCCGTCCGCGGCTCTGATGAGCAGGCTCGCCGTGTCGGCCCTGGTCGCCAATGTCGCGATCGTCGTCACCGGCGGCGCCGTCCGGCTCACCGGTTCGGGCCTCGGCTGCCCGTCCTGGCCGCAGTGCAGTGCGGAGTCCCTCGCCACCCACCCCGAACTGGGCATCCACGGCGCGATCGAGTTCGGCAACCGGCTGCTCACGTTCGCGGTGGCGGCCGCCGTCGGCCTGGCGTGGCTCGCCGCCCTCCGACTCCGGCCGCACCGGCCCGATCTCGTACGCCTGGCCACGATTCTGCTGCTCGGTGTACCTCTGCAGGCGGTGATGGGCGGCATCACCGTCCTCACCGACCTCAACCCGTGGGTCGTGTCCGCCCACTTCATGGTGTCGCCGGCGCTGATCGCCGTCGCCGTGGTATTCGTCCGCCGTACCCGCGAAGCTGCCGGACCGCCCGTGCCTACGGTGCCCTCCGCGGTCCGCCGGCTCGCGCAGGCGACGCTGGTGACGACGTTCGCGGTGATGTACGCCGGAACGGTCGTGACGGGGAGCGGCCCCCACGCCGGCGACGTTCGTGCTCCCCGCAACGGCCTGGACTCAGAGCTGCTCAGCCACCTGCACGCCGATCTGGTGTTCCTGCTCGTCGGCCTCACCATCGGCACGTTGCTCGCCTTCCGCGCAACGGACGCACCGCCGCGGGCCCGACGAGCGGTGCTCAGCCTGCTCGCCGTCGAGCTGGCCCAGGGACTGGTCGGCTTCGTGCAGTACGCCACCGACCTTCCAGCTCTGCTCGTCGGGCTCCACCTGCTCGGCGCCGCCTTGCTGGTGGCCACGGCGGCCTGGGTGGTCGTGGGTACGCAGACACGTGCCGACCACCCTGCGGGTGCCGCCGACGACGACGAACAGGCACGGCTCGCGACCGTCTGACTCCGCACGGCGCTGTCCAGGGCGTCGCCGTCCCGGGTGTCGGGACCCAGCACTCAGAACGCAGGGGCGAAACCCCGGCACGCCTCCTGAAGGGCGGATACGAGCGCCGCCGTCGCCGGCGGATCGGGCGGTTGACCGTACGTCGCGGCGGCGACGTGCCGACCCGCGCCGGCCAACCGGTCGGTCTGTACGCCTGGATGGCGCGAAGCGGTGAGCGCCAACGCCGGGAGGGTCGTCACTCCCACACCCGCGGCCACGAGAGCCTGCACGGCCACGTAGTCGTCGGTCGTGTAGGCGATCCGTGGCGCGAAACCGGCAGCATCGCACCGCCGCACCAGATCGGCACGGCAGCGTTCGCAGCCCGCGACCCACGACTCGTCGGAAAAGGTGGCGAGGTCGGTCCGCGGGCCGCGGCTGCGGCTGCGGCTGCGGCGACCCTTCCTGGTGACCATGTAGATGGCTTCGTCGAGCAGGTGCGCCAGCCGGAGGTCGCTGTCGGTGCCCTCGTCGGGATCGTCGCCGTGCCGGAACACCAGAGCCACGTCGACCTCACCGGACCGCAGCATCGCCAGGCCCTCGGGTGGCTCCGCCTCGGTCAGGGAGAGTTCGACGCCCGGTGCCACCTCCTCGAGCCGGCGTACCGCCACGGGGACCACGGTGCCGAGCGCCGAGGGAAACGCGGCCAGCCGCACCCGCCCCCGCCGCAACCCCACATGCGCGGCCAGCTCCGCCTCAGCCGCATCGAGCCGCCCCAGGATCTCCTCCGCGCGGGCCGCGAGCATCCGTCCGGCCTCGGTGAGCCGGATCCCGCGTCCGGCCCGCTGCACGAGGCGGGCGCCGGTCTCCGCCTCCAACCGGGCGAGGTGATGGCTCACCGAGGGTTGGGCGTAGTGCAGGTCACGTGCGGCCGCGGTGACCGAGCCGTGCCGGGCGACCGCTGCCAGGACCCGCAGCCGTGCGACGTCGAGCATGCTCGCCATCGTATCGATGCCGTCTATGGAACCTCGACACAACTGGCATTGGACGAATACCCCGTCGCGGCGCAACCTGGAGCCATGAGCCTTCCCCAGTTCACCGACGCACTCCGCGCCGCACGGGTCCTGCGCCCACTCCTGCCACCGACACCCGCCTGGTCCTACCCTGCTTTGAACGCGGTCTGCGGGACCCGAGTCCTCGTCAAGCACGAGAACGTCCAGCCCACCGGAGCCTTCAAGGTGCGTGGCGGGCTGACCCTGCTCGCGGGGATGCCGCCGGCAGACCGCGCCCGGGGCGTGGTGACCTACTCGACCGGCAACCATGCCCAGTCGATCGCGTACGCGGCCGGGGAGTTCGGCGTCACGTGCACGGTCGTCATGCCCGAGGGGGCGAACGAGTCGAAGCATCGTGGCGTCGAAGGGTGGGGCGCGACCGTACTGCTGCGGGGCTCCACCCTCGAAGGCGCGGCGACCGCGGCCGCCGAGATCGCCGCCTGGGATGGCGCCAGGCTGGTCAGCCCCGCCGACGAACCCGCCCTCATCGCCGGTGTCGGAACGGCCTACCTCGAACTTCTGACCGCGGCGCCCGACCTCGACGTCCTCGTCGTACCGGTCGGCGGCGGAAGCAACGCGGCCGCGGCGAGCCTGGTCGTCCGGGCTCTCGCGCCGCACGTCGAGCTGATTGGCGTCCAGTCCGACGCGGCACCGGCCGCGCACGACTCATGGCGCGCAGGGCACCTGGTCGAACGCCCCAACCGCACCGAAGTCGAAGGCCTGGCCACCGGCCGCGGCTTCGCCCTCACCCAGCAGCTGATGCGAGCTGGGCTGGCCGACTTCGTTCTCGTCAGCGACAACGACATCCGAGCCGCCCAGCTGTTGTTGCTGAGCCACGCCCACACCCTCGCGGAGGGTGCGGGCGCGGCCGGGTTGGCGGTCGTTCTCGCCGATCCGCCGAGGTTCGCGGGGCGACAGGTCGGCGTCGTGTGTACCGGCGGAAACGCCTCACTCGACCAGCTACGAGGCCTGCTTGTCGCGTGACTCCTGGCGCCTCGGGCGAGCCCGCCGGGAAGCTTCGCCGACCCGGTGGTCCTGGCCCCGCCAGGTGGTGCTCTTGGACGTACGCCGGCCGCCACCCTCGCGACCACGCCCGTTAGCCGGCCGGCCGCCCTTGCGATGCGGGCGGGTCGCCGCCTGCGGGCGGATGACGATGGGCGTGCCCGAGGTGGCGACGTCACGCACTGCGGTGTGGCCGGGCTCGACCTCGACGGCCGTCGCACTCACCCTGGCCTGCTTGTGCATGCGGTCGACCTCGCGCCGCTGGTCCGGATGGACGAGGGACACTACGGTGCCGGTCGCTCCGGCTCGCGCCGTGCGTCCGGAGCGGTGGAGATAGTCCTTGTGGTCCGCCGACGGATCGAAGTGCACCACGAGGTCCACGTCGTCGACGTGGATGCCGCGCGCGGCGACGTCGGTCGCGATGAGCACCCTCGGCGTACCCGCCGCGAAACCGGCGAGTGCCTTGCGTCGGGCGCCCTGCTTGAGGTTGCCGTGGATCGCGACGGACTCGACTCCCACCTGGCGGAGCTGGCGGACCAGCCGGTCGGCGCCGTGCTTGGTGCGTACGAAAAACAGCGAACGCCCAGGCCTGGAAGCGATCTCGGCGGCGACAGCCACCTTGTCCTCCGGCCGGAGGGTGAAGACGCGGTGCTCCACCGACTCGATCGGCGCGGCCGCGGACGCTACGGCGTGGAACGCGGGCTCGTCGAGGTAACGGCCGACGAGCCGGCTCACCCCGCGGTCGAGCGTCGCCGAGAACAGCATCCGCTGCCCGCCTGCCGGGGTCAGGTCGAGGATGCGGGTCACCGCTGGGAGGAACCCGAGGTCGGCCATGTAGTCGGCCTCGTCCAGGACACTGATCCGGATGTCGTCGAGGCGGCACTCGCCCTGCTCGATCAGGTCGATGAGCCGTCCGGGCGTGGCGACCACGATGTCGACGCCGTCGCGCAGCGCGAACACCTGACGGCGCATCGAGGCACCGCCATAGATCGTGGTCAGTTCGATCCCGAGCCGCCGGGCCAACGGCGAGAGCGCGTCGGCGACCTGCTGGGCCAGCTCACGGGTGGGGACGAGGACGAGTCCGCGCGGGTTGCCGGGCCTACGGTCCCGCACCGATTCGGCGAGGGCCGCGAGCATCGGCAGCCCGAACGCCAGTGTCTTACCCGAGCCGGTCTGGGC
>JBOHED010000196.1:0-29467 GCA_050700915.1 Actinopolymorphaceae bacterium
GGGTGGAGGAGGTAGGCGGCGGCGAGGACCCGGTTGCGTTGCTCGTGGAGGAGCTCGGCTCGGCCGTGATGCATGTCCGTCGGGGTGTGGAAGGCGATGCCGCTGTGACGGTGCTCATGGTTGTACCAGCGGAAGAACCGCCCGCAGAAGGCGTGGGCATCTTCGAAGGAACCGAACCGGTCGGGGAAGTCGGGCCGGTACTTCAGGGTACGGAACTGGGCTTCGGAGTAGGGATTGTCGTTAGATTATCTGGCTAATGGATCTGGACTCCGCGTGTTGGCCGGTTAACGTTTTCAGCGTTTCCGTTGCTCCAGTCGTCGGAGTTGTTCTTCGTGGCGTCGCACCTTGGTGGCGAGGGCGTCGAGGGCGGTTCGCAGGGTGGTGATCTCGTCGGTGAGGCCGGCAACGGTGCCGCTGGTAGCGGCGCGGTGGCGGTGTTCTTCGATGACGGCGCGGAGGATGGGGTTGCGGTAGAGGGTGGTGCGACCGAGTCCGGTCGTCGCGGCGATGGCGGTGAAGGTCACGGCTTTGCCTTCGTGGTGGAGCTGGGCGCAGGCTCGTTCGACGCGGTTGAGGGTGTGGGTGTCGGTCATCCGGTTCGGGCCTTGTCGATCAGGGTGTCGAGTCTGGCGATGAGTCGTTGGTGTCGTTCGGCCTCGGCGATCCAGCCTCGTTGTTCAGCGTCGCGGGCGAGGGCTTCGGCGTCAACGCGTTGAGCGGCGAGGATGGGTAGTGAGCTGGCGTCGGTGTGGAAGCTGGGGCAGTGCTCGCAGATGTTGGCGTAGGTGCAGGCGCCTTGGGCGGGTGCGCGGAGGCAGAAGCCGCCGGCCAGTCGGGACTTCAGCAGCGGGGTGTCCTTCCAGTCGGCTCCGCCGGTGATGTCGGTTAGCGGCAGGCTGGTCCTGCCGGACGTGGGCGTGCGTGTTTGCTGCTTGGCCAACTCGAGGGCTCGCTCGTACTCGGCGCGGACGGTGGTGTCGAACAGCCGCCCGTAGCGCAGGCTCATCTCGGCGGAGGCGTGGCCGAGCAGCGCCATCAGCGCCTGCAGCGAGACACCGGCGTTGACCAGTGCAGTGGCGTAGGTGTGACGTAGCTGGTGCGGGGTGATGTGTTCGAGACCTGCGAGGTCGGCGGCGCGGTCGAGTTCGGCTCGGAGGGCGCCTTGGGCCAGTCGCTTGCCGTGGTGGGTGAACAGAAACTGGGCCGGGCGTCGATACCGGGGGTGGGGCAGCGGTCGGCCATGTGAGCGGAGCTTGGTGATGTGGTCGATCAGGGCGAGGATCTCGTCATCGACAGGGACCATCCGCTCTGTCTCCAGCTTGCCCAGCGGCACCTTGAGCCAGCTGCCGTGTCCGGCGACTTCGTGCACGCAGTCGAGTTCGAGGTCGAGCAGTTCCCCGATCCGTAGACCGCAGGACCGCTGCAGCCGTAGCGCGCAAGCGGCAAGTTCGTTGCCCGGCCGCTCGGTCAGCGACGTCGTGAGGCGGCGGTCAACGTCGACGGGCAGGTAGCGGGGCAGCGTCTGTGGAAGCTTGGGGTTGTCGTCACGGAACAGCAGCTTTCGGGGCGGCGCTTGCGACCAGCCCCATTCGGAGATGTCGGTCAAGAAGCAGGTCACTGCGAGCACTCGCCGGGACCGGTCCGCGACCGTGATCGGTTCACCGTTCTTGGTGTTGATGGCGTCGAGGAGTGAGGTCAGGTAGGGCTCGATGTGGATGCGTCGATCCAGCGCGGCGATCGATTCCAGGTCCGGGTCGATGTCGGCGAGGAACACCCCGAAATGCTTGAGCCGGGTCGCGAGCGCCGACACGGTCTTGGGCTGGCAGGTGGCTCGCTTGCGTTCAAGGTAGGCGACCAGCACCGTCCGGATCGGTGGACGTACTTCAGCAAGCCGCTCGGCCAACGGGACCGGGCCGCCAGAGTGGGGCGGCTCGTCGACGACACCGAGGTGGAACAGTACCCGTTGTGCGTTGCTGACCGCCGCGAGGTAGTGATGGTGGCCCTTCCCGGTGCGTTCCTCGCGGTCTCGGCAGGCGGTGGTGAACTCGGCCAGATCGACGAGGGTGAGCTGTTCCAGGCGCCGGCCGGTCTGGATGAGCAACCGGACCGGCACCTGGGAGCCAGTGGCGAACCGCACCCGGTCGGTGAACCCGAGGTCCGCCGCGCCCGCCATGAACCGGTCGAGGTCGCCGGCCAACGGCGAGTCCTTGATCTCTCGCCAGATGCTGGAGAGCTTGCGTTCCAGCAGGAAGTCGTATCCCGGTCCAAGCTTGTGGTGCAGCATCAAGAAGGTGATGATCGGTCGGGTCGCGCTGTTGGCGGACAAGCGGACCTCCAGCGGCTCAGCGGCCCACGCTGCCGGGTCCGGCCACCGCTTGAAGAACGTTCGGGCCGCCTGCCAGTAGGCGGTGTTTCCGCGGCCGGTCCGTCCCAGGTGGTCCAGGTAGGCGGCGTGCAGGTCATTGCTGGGAACGGATGCGGTCACGAGCGGCATCGAACTCTGCTTTCACGTGGGCTGGAGCCAGGTGGATGTAGCGGGCGGTGGTGTCGACATGAGCGTGACCGAGAAGCGCTTGCATCACTGCAAGATCGACGCCGGCCTCGGCCAACGCGGTCCCGAACGTGTGCCGCAACGCGTGGGGATGCCCACCGACGATCCCGGTGAGACCGCGGTGATAACGGAAGATCGTGCGCAACCCCGCCGCAGTCAGCGGCTGACCACGGTTGGGTCCCTTGGCCACCAAGAACAGGCGGCGACTGCCGGATTCGGGCCGCTCGGCCAACAGATACACCTGCACCATCGAGGCGACGTCGGCGTCCAGCGGCACCCGCCGCTCCCGCTCCCCCTTCCCGACGACCTTCAGCCATCGACCGCCGATGTCGACGTCGAGGACATCCAAGCCGAGCACCTCAGCGGAGCGGAGCCCGCAGTACAGCATCAGTCCTGCGATCGCCCGGTCCCGCCACGTCCGCAAGCTCCCAAGAAGCTCGGCCGCCTCGGACTGGGACAGCGCCTGGGGTAGGCGGCGAGGTTCGCGAAGCCGAAGCGAGGAACGGTTCTTCGGCCGGCGGGCCGTATGAGCGAGCATCCCGCTACGCTCGCCCGGCACTCGCCAGCGGGCTTCCCTGCCCTTCGGGACCGGATTCGGCAGATCCGGATCGCGCATCGCGGCGAACGCGAACAAGCCCGAGATCGCCGCCAGCCGACGATTGATCGTCGCGGCGGCATACTGATCCATCCGACGGCCCGACAGCCTGACCACGTTCGGCCCCGGCCGACCCGGCACCTTCGCATCCCTGCAGGCACGCAAGAAACGCAGCAGCACATCCGTCGTGACCTGCGGCAGCGGCCGCTCCTCAGCGACGAGCCATCGACAGAACGCCAGCAGGTCATACCCGTAGGCGCGTACGGACTTCGGCGAGTAGTTCCGATCGAGCAGATGTGCCAGATACTCGTTCACCAGCACGAACTGCGGCGCGGCGGGCCCGGTCAACGCCCAGCCGCCATCCCGTTCCTCGAGCCAAAGACCAGCCTCCGTGTTCACGAGGAACAGATGTACCAGCGCTGACCGCAGCAAATCAGCAAGTACCCCAACACGGCGTGTCGCTGACCTGGCCAAACACCACTGTTAGCCGGTTAAGAGGGATGATCCGACTCGGCCCATCGACTGACGAATCTCCAACCGTGAACACAGGCTGGCGAACGCGTTCGCGGTGTAGGTCGAGCCGCGATCGGTGTGGAAGATGACGCCGGTGATCTGGTCGTTGCCGCCACGTGCCGCGACGGCCATCTTGATCGCTTCACAGGCCAGGTCGGCGTCGGGATGCAACCTGTCGCCGCGCCGAGCAGCCGGCAGCGTCGCCGTAGTTCCTTGCACGGAGCGCGCCGATGCTTGCGCCCTTCCCACCTGACGATCTCTTTCCAGAGTTAGGACCTCAGGTAGCTGAAGCTCGCGTTCGAGCATCCGTACTTGAAATAACGCGTTCCAGCCCCCTGAGAAGAGCCAGGTGACGGGAGATTGTCACGCACTGTTCCGTGGGAGCCCGGGTGCGATTCATCCGGGTTCCACGACTGAACGTCTATCGGAATGCTCATCCGCAGGACGAGGAAGCTTTGACGCCCGGCGATCAGGAGAAGCTGCGGGAACTCGAACGCGAAAACCGTGAACTGCGTATGCAGAAAGAATCCCGCGAAGGGTTATGGCCGTCCTACGCCAACGATCAACGGTACGGAGGAATTGCCAATCCCGAACTCGGCCGCGCGACGAGGCGGGATCGGGTCGAGAGACATCGGGTCGGCGAACACCGGATATGGCACGTGGAATTCGCCCTCTGTCCAACACATCGCATTCGTCGATAACTGCTTGAGAGCGTGTGGCGGCTTCTGTTGCGCATTGGCGTCCTTGTTTAGTCCAGCGTCACAGTTCACCTCTCGGGTGACGGTCGAGCCGAACGTGACGGAAGAACGTGAACGAACGCTGTAAGGCGTTCAGCTTAGCCTCGTTGAGCAACCCGAGCTTCACGACGACAAGCGAGTCCGGCTCGGCTGCCAAGGAGATGCCGCCTGTTGCCCGGGTCTACTTGCGGGCATGGCGATGTGGCCCGGGGCGATGCTTCTGTGCCCGGAAATCATCGAGCCCGAGCTGGTAACCGACAGTATATTCCACATAACCCTGCGTCAGGGTGGTGGCGTTGGCTATGCCTGCTACCCGTTGTCAACAATGCTCGACTTTGAGTGACCTTCGACCAGGATGCTTTTGAACGCCTCAAGGGGGCGAGCAATCCGAGGTCGTCCGCTGGGTCTTGTCGGCGGCTCGGCTTCACGAGCACTTTGCGTATATTGCCACCGCTTCGCACCGTTAGGTGACTACATTCCAGCTCGAATACTCAGCATCACTTCATGATGGAAATGACCGACAGATCGATATTCCGGACAGTACGATCATCGCCAGTCAGCAGGGTCTGCCGGCAGATCTATGAGGCACTCCCATGCGACATAACCAATCCACCGGCGTGGGTGTCAGGTGTTGGCAAAAGGGGGCAGGTCGGTGGCGTCGTATGGGGCTCGTTCGACCGCTGCGGCCATCACTTTGGCGCAAAGGCAACGCGCCAGTGCGAGCGGCGAACAGGCCATGCGAACCCTGCTTGCAGTAGGTGACACGGCGCTTACGTCTCGTGGTGAGAGAGGGGACTTCTTCAGTTCGATGTACTGAGACAAGGCCTTGGGGGGCATCGTTATGGAGGTTTTCGATGGGGTCGTCCGACACCGTGCGAACGCGGCGCGGCGAGTCCTGATCGTCGTACAGAACATCCCGCTGCGGTTCGACCGCCGGGTGCGGTCTGAGTGCCGAACACTGCTGGACGCCGGGTATGGCGTCACCGTTGTCTGTATCAAGGAACGGCCCGATGAGCCTGACGAGCATCTGCTCGACGGCGTCATCGTCCGCTCTTACCAAGCACCACCCACGACGAATGGCCTGGTCAGCTACCTTGTCGAGTTCGTCGTCTGCTGGCTGCGCACCGCACGCCTCTCCCTGCTCGTAGCACGAACTGAAGGCTTCGACGTCCTGCAGGCGTGCAACCCGCCGGACACCTACTGGCTACTCGGCCTGCTGTGGAAACTGCGCGGTAAGAGCTTCGTCTACGACCAGCACGACCTGTGTCCCGAGGTGTACGAGGCACGCTTCGGCAAGCGCGGGATTCTGCATCGGGCACTCCTGCTACTGGAGCGCGCGACCTACGCCACCGCAGACCGGGTCATCAGTCCGAACCCGTCCTACCAGGAGATCGCGCTCAGTCGGGGAAAGGTACCGATCGAGCACACCGCGGTCGTGATGAGTTCGCCGGACGCACAGGTCATGCGGCGTGGCGAGACGCACGCCGAGCTGAGAGACGGGCGCGAGTATCTCGTCTGCTATATCGGCATCATGGGCCCGCAGGACGGCGTCGACCACCTGCTCGACGCCGCGGACCACTACGTGCGAGTACTTGGCCGCAAGGACACCCGGTTCGCGCTGCTGGGCTACGGAGACTGCCTCGACGACCTGCGAGCCCGAAGCCACCGGCTCGGCCTGGACGAGTGGGTCACGTTCACCGGCCGGGTCGACCAGACCGAGCTGGGCCGCTGGCTCTCCACCGCCGACCTCGGCGTCACGCCGGACCCGCCGTGCGAGTTCAACCACCGTTCGACGATGAACAAAACCCTCGAGTACATGGCGCACGGTGTCCCAGTCGTCGCGACCGACTTGCGCGAGACGATCCGATGCGCAGGCCCGGCCGCCGAGTACGTCCCCGACGGTGACCCTGTTGTCATGGCGAAGACCATCGCCATCTTGCTGGACGACCCGTCGCGCCGCGCGCACATGGGCACCGTCGGACGGCAACGGATCGAGACCAAATTCGCCTGGCACCTGCAGGCACGTCAGTACATCGATCTCTACAACCGGTTGCTCAACGCGACCAATCCTGGGGGGACACAGTGAAGATCGCCATCCTTGCCGGCGGGCTCGGCAGCAGACTGGCCGAGGAGACCGTGGTGCGCCCCAAACCGATGGTCGAGATCGGCGGACGCCCGATCCTCTGGCACGTCATGCGCCACTATCTGCACTACGGCCACGACGATTTCGCCATCGCCGTCGGATACAAGGGCGAGGTCATCAAACGCTGGATGCTCGACTACGCCTCCCTCAGCGCCGACCTCACGGTTCGGCCGCGACACGGAGAAGTCACTCTGCATCGGCCGGAGGCGAGCGAGGACTGGTCGGTCGCCGTTGTCGACACTGGCCAGTCCACGAACACCGGTGGCCGCATCAAGCGGCTGGCGCCGTGGATGGGAGCCGAGACCTTCATGCTGACATGGGGCGACGGCGTCAGCGACGTCAACCTGGACGCGCTGCTCGCGTTCCACAAGGCTCACGGCAAGCTCGCCACGTTGACGGCGGTGCGTCCACCGGCCCGCTACGGGCACATCGTCACCGATGGCGACCAGATCGTCGAGTTCTCCGAGAAGCCGCAGATCGGCGAGGGTTGGATCAACGGCGCGTTCTTCGTGCTCGAGCCCGAGGTCTTCGACTACATCGAGGACGACGAGACGCAGTTCGAGAAAGAGCCCCTGGAGCAGCTGGCCAAGGATGGTCAGCTCATGGCGTACTTCCACCACGGCTTCTGGCAGTGCATGGACACCGTACGCGAGAAGCACATCCTCGACGAGCTGTGGCGCCGTGGAACCGCGCCCTGGAAGATCTGGGAGTAACAGCCAATGCATATCCTCGTCACCGGCCACGACGGCTATATCGGCACGGTCCTCGTCCCACTCTTCCAGCGGGCCGGGCACCAGATCACAGGTGTCGACAGCGGGCTGTTCTCGCGTTGCGCCTTCACTCCGAATTCCACCGCACCCGATATCGAGCTGCGGATGGACATCCGGGACATGACGGAGGAGCACTTCGAAGGCGTGGACGCCGTTGTCCACCTTGCTGGCATCTCCAACGACCCTGTAGGAGACCTGAATCCGGCCACCACCTATGACATCAACCACCTCGCCACTGTCCATGTCGCCCGCACCGCCAAAGCCGCGGGCGTTCAACGGTTCGCGTTCTCGTCGTCGTGCAGCATCTACGGCGCACACGGCGATGACGTACTCGACGAGACCGCCGAGTTCTACCCGGTGACCCCCTACGGGGAGTCGAAGGTGCTCAGCGAGCGCGACCTGACCGAGCTCGCCGATGACGACTTCAGTCCGACGTTCCTTCGCAACGCCACGGCTTACGGTGTGTCACCGCGGCTGCGCGGCGACCTCGTCGTCAACAACCTGACCGGGTACGCGGTGACGACCGGGCACGTGCTGCTCAAGAGCGACGGCACCCCGTGGCGTCCTCTGGTGCACATCGAGGACATCGCCCGCGCGTTCCTGGCCACGGTCGAGGCGCCCCGTGAACGGGTGCATCTGAAGTCCTTCAACGTCGGTCGCACCGACGAGACCTACCGCATACGTGACGTCGCCGAGATCGTCGCGGAGATAGTGCCGGGCTCGACGGTGAGCTTCGCGCCCGGAGCAGGTCCGGACAAGCGCAACTACCGGGTCGACTGCTCACTCATCGGCCGGGAACTACCCGACTTCCAGCCGCAGTGGACGGTGCGCCGCGGCGTCGAGGAACTTTACGACGCCTATCTGCAGGTCGGACTGACGGAAGAGCAACTGGCCGGTAGCCACCTCCAGCGCATCAAGCACATCAGAGCCCAGCAGGAGCAGGGCCTCGTTGATGACCAGCTTCGATTGACAACCATGGACGGAGCGTCCCATGCCTGACCCCGACATCCCATGCCGTTCCTGCGGTTCGACCGAGTTGCGAACCTTCCTCTCCTTGGGCAAGACACCACTCGCCGACGCGCTCGTCACGGCCGACCATCTCGATTTGGTCGATGCCACTTTTCCGCTGGATGTCGCGTTCTGCGCGGCGTGCACACTCGTGCAGATCCTCGAAGAGGTACCGCCCCAACAACTGTTCGTCGACAACTACCTCTACTTCTCCTCATTCTCCCCTCACCTGCTGCGGCACTCACGCGAGCACGTCGAGGCCCTGGTGGAGCGTCGCAGCCTGAACTCGTCGAGCTTGGTCGTCGAGTTGGCCAGCAACGACGGCTACCTCTTGCGCAACTTCCTGCCACACGGCGTACGGGTGCTCGGCGTCGACCCCGCGCCGGACCAGGCGAACGCCGCCCGCGAAGCCGGCGTGCCCACACTCGAGGAGTTCTTCGGGGTCGACACGGCTCGGCGGATCCGCTCCGAGCATGGACCCGCGGACGTGATCATCGCCAACAACGTGATGGCACACGTCCCCGCGCTGAACGACTTCGTCGGCGGCATGGCCGAGCTACTGGCGGACGACGGCCTGATCACGGTCGAGAACCCGTGGGTCAAGGACCTGGTCGACCACGGCGAGTTCGACACCATCTACCACGAACACTTCTGCTACTACTCGTGCACATCCGTTGACGCCCTTGTCCGCCGGCATGGGATGTTCCTCAACCACGTCGAGTACTTCCCCGACCTGCACGGCGGAACGCTTCGCTGGCACATCGGCAAGCGTGAGCAGATGTCGTCGGAGGCGCGCCGCATGCTCGACACGGAGTTGGCCGCCGGACTGACGACATTCGGCTACTACGCCGACTTCGCCGACCGGGTCGAGAGCATCCGCACCGCGCTGAGGTCGATGCTCGAGGACCTCAAGGCGGATGGCGCGGCCATCGCCGCCTACGGCGCAGCGGCCAAGGGCAGCACGATGATCAACTGTGTCGGCATCGGAACAGAGCTGATCGATTTCGTCGTCGACCGGAACACCTGGAAACAGGGCAAGTACATGCCCGGCGTCCACGTGCCAATCCGCCCAGTCGAGGCGCTGCTGGAGGAGCAGCCCGACTATGTCCTGGTACTCGCCTGGAATTTCCTGACCGAGATCCTCGATCAGCAGCACGAGTACCACCGCCGCGGCGGCCGTTTCATTCGTCCTGTCCCGACACCGGAGATACTGTGATGACCATTTCCTGCCCTGCGTGTGGCTCGGACGCGTCGCGCTCGTTCTACCAATGCGGCCGTGTGCCCGTGCACAGCTGCCTGCTCGTCGATGACAAGCGCACCGCCGTCGACTTCCCGCGCGGCGACCTGGACCTGATGTTCTGCTCGGCCTGCGGGTTCGTGTTCAACCGGCTCTTCGACCCGGCGCACAACGCGTACTCCTCGGACTACGAGGAGACCCAGGGCTTCTCCCCGCTGTTCCAGGCCTTCATCGCCGACCTCGCTGGCCGGTGGGTCGATCGCTACGACCTCGTCGGTAAGACCGTCGTCGAGATCGGCTGCGGCAAGGGCGAGTTCCTGACCGAGATGGTGCGCGCGGGCGCGGCGCACGGCATCGGTGTCGACCCCGGGGTGCACCCGGAACGGATCGCCAACGACGTCGCCGGCCGCACCACGTGGGTACGGGGCTTCTTCCCACAGGACTTCCCGGACCTGGACGCCGACGCCGTGGTGTGCCGGCACACACTCGAACACATAGCGCCGGTGGCGGACTGGATGCGGGCCATCCGGGGCGCCATCGGCGACCGGACCGACACCGCGGTGCTCTTCGAGCTACCCGACGTCAAGCGCGTACTCGACGAGGGCGCGTTCTGGGACGTCTACTACGAGCACTGCTCCTACTTCTCGACCGGTTCGCTCGCGCGACTGTTCCGACGTACCGGATTCGAGGTGGATGGCCAGTGGACGGCCTACGACAACCAGTACCTCATCATCGAAGCCCGTCCGTCGACGACACCCGCGCCGGGCACGCCGGAGGACGTCGAGGGCGACCTCGAGGCCGTCGGCCATGCCGCCAACCAGTTCGCGGCCGCTCACGCGAGCATGATGAACCGCTGGCGCGAACGGCTGCGCGACGTCGCTGACCGCGGCGGCCGGAGCGTGATCTGGGGCTCCGGCTCGAAGGGCGTCGCCTTCCTCGCTGCGCTCGGTGACGACGCGAACCTCGTCGAGGCGGCGGTCGACATCAACCCGTTCAAGGACGGCCGGTATATGGCCGGCAGCGGGCACCGCATAGTCGCGCCCAAGGAGCTCACCGACCTCAGGCCCAGCCTGGTGATCGCGATGAACTCCGCCTACCTCGACGAGATCGGCAACGACCTCGCGACACTCGACATCGCAACCACGTTGGAGGCAGTGTGACAGGGAAGTGGGAGTGCCTGGCCTGTGGCGGCCAGCGGCTTAAGAGCGTCGCCGATCTGGGCACGTCGCCGGTCCTGACCGGTGCCCTCTTCGACGACCGCGAAAGCGCCCGACGGGCCGTACGCGGACGGCTCGACCTGGCTTGCTGCGGAGACTGCGGGCACGTGCAAAACGTCGCGTTCGATCCGGAGTTGGTCGAGTACGACGTCAGCTATGACAACTCACTGCACTTCTCCGGAACGTTCCAGCAGTATGCGGACCATCTGGTGGCACGGCTGGTCGACACATACGACGTGCGAGGCAGGCACGTCGTCGAGATCGGCTCGGGCAAAGGCGACTTCCTCGGCGCCATCGCGCGCGCCGGCGGCAACGCCGGCACGGGCTATGACCCGACGGTGGCACCCGACACCACGATCCCCGGCGTCCGGCTCGTGCAGGATTACTTCCGCCCAGGCGACCAGGCCGAGCACTACGACCTGCTGGTCTGCCGGCACGTCCTGGAGCATCTGGACGATCCGGCCACCCTGCTTCGGTCGCTTGCGACCAGTGCGCCGGACGGCGCCATGCACTACGTCGAGGTGCCGTCGGCGGAGTTCAACTTCGGCCCGGACGGGCTGTGGGACTGCATCTACCCGCACGTCTCGTACTTCTCCACCGGCTCCCTGCAGGCGCTGCTGCGCCGGTGCGGGTTCGAGATCGAGTCCTTGGGGCGGTCGTTCCACGGCCAGTTCATCTCCGCCGACGTGCGCGCAGGAGATCCGGCCGACATGCTCGGCGACGCCACCGAGCACGTCCGGGTGGTCGGCGAGTTCGCCCGCTGCCATCGCCAGTCGGTCGCCCGTTGGAAAAGCGAGGTAGCGGCATCGGGACGGCGCGGTCAGACCGTCGCCGTGTGGGGTGCCGGCTCCAAGGGCGTCAACTTCCTCAACGCGGTCGACCCAGACGGGATGCTGCCTGCCGTCGACATCAACCCGCGCAAGTGGGGGAGGTTCCTGCCCGGCGGTGGCCATCAGGTCATTGCCCCGGAGGACCTTGGCGAACTGGACGTGTCGACGGTGGCGGTCACCAACCCGGTCTACCGCGACGAGATCGCCGGAACCCTTGCCGATCTGGGCGTCTGTGCGCGGGTAGTCACGGTCTGACCTGGTGGCCTCGGGGTCTGTCCAGGTAGATCTCGTGGGCGCGTAGCTCTACAGTGGCCGTCCCGTCTCGTGCCATACGTTGCCCGACAGCGTGACGCCGACGATGTTGAGCAGCGGCCCGTAGAAACCGGACTGGGGATAGAACTTCGTACTGAAGCGGTTGTCGACGATCCGGACGTTGGTCCAGTTCTCGCTTCCGCCGTCCTCATAGGCGCCGCCGTAGACGGCGTACCCGCCACCGGAGACAATGTTGTCCTCGATCAGCAGGTTGGAGCCGGGTGACGTACCGATCATGATGGCGGCGTTGCCGCCGTCCACATTGTTCTCGAGCCTGTTGTGCCGAATGGTGATGTTGCTGCCGCCGGTCGACTGGATGGCGTCCTGGTGTGCACCTTGGTCGAGATAGTTGCCGAGGTCATGGATGTAGGAGTCTTCGATAAGGACATTGCCGTTGGCACGCGGACCTTCGCCGACACCATAGATGTTGGCGCGGCGCAAGGTGTAGTTGGCGAGTCCGATTGCTTCGCTGCCGTCGGGGTTGCCGCGCCCGTCGATCTCGACGTCCTCGATCACCAGGCCGTGGTTGGACGGCTCCTGCCTGATAGCGATGCCACCCGGCTGACGGATGCGTACATTGCTGATGCGGACGTTGTCGGCGAGTACGTGGATGGAGCCAGTCACGTCGAGGTCGCGCAGCACGGCGCCATCCTTGGTGACGCTGATCGACCCCGACGGCTTCAGGTCGCTGCCAGGTTTGACACCCGTGGTGGACGCGTCGGGATAGCCGCCGGTGTCGACCGGCGGTGACGACGGCGTTTCCGCTGCATGACTTGGTTCACTCGTCTCCGACGGGGTGGACGTCTGTGTCGGCGGCGCCGTGCGGGTCGATGTGGACGCCGGTGTGGGCGTCGGTGTCGGTGTGGACGTAGATCTGGAGGTCGGTGTGGCAGTAGGCGTGGCGGTCAAAATCGCGACGGGCCCGACCGACGAGCTGTCCGCCGGCGGGGCCGCTGACCCGATGGTGGCCGCCATCGCGAGAAACACCGCGAGCAGGACGATGTTTCGAGCCGGTCGAGATAGGTGCCGCCTGTTGGCAACTTTCCGCGCTCTGTGACGGCGGTTCCCACTCATCCCGACAGCCTTCCGCACAACACGGCGGTGCGCAGAGCCCTCACCTGGAAGCTTCGCACCACAACGGGCCGGCCAAGGCCGGCTCGGCAAACGTCGGCCTATCATATCCGGGTACGTGCCCGAAACTGAGGTGAGAAGCAACGCCATGGGGCACAGTCCGCAACTTGTGCCGAGGTGGATGTCAGTGGGCACCGAAGAAGACGCGGCCGGGCAGTGCAATCGCCGGCGACGTTTCGGCCGCCGGTGGGTATTGTTCGGGCTCGTCGCAACGTTTGTGGTCGTCCTTGAGGGCGCACTTTTCGTGCTTCCGCCGACCAATGAACCAGCTCCTGTGGATGCCATCGTCGTGTTCGACGGGCCAGGTGATCGCATTTCCCGGGCATGGGAGCTGGCTGACACGGGATATGCGCCCTATGTGGTCGTTTCGATCGACGACACGAGCAAGTGCGCCCCGGAGCGCCCTACAAGCGTGCAACTGTGCGTCACGCCCGATCCGTCGACGACGCAAGGTGAGGCGAGAGCTTTCTCCGACGTGGCGCGAAGGCACGGCTGGACTGATCTGGTCGCGGTGTCGACGGCGAGCCAGAGCGTGCGCGCCCGGATTCGGCTGGGCCGATGCTTCGACGGCGACGTGCGGTACGTCGCCGTTCGCGAGTCGTTCTTCGCGCAGCTCTACCGGATCGTTTACGAGAACGGTGCACTGCCCAAGGCGCTGTTCATCCAGCGCGACTGCTGATCTCCCCCCGCCAGATCAGCTGTGCGCACGGTGGTTGGCGGACTGTTGGGTGCCCACGTCGGCAGGCGGCTCGGGCAACTCGCGCACGTCCAGCGTTGCCGCGGCCTCGGCGAAGACGCGATGCACCTTCGGAAACTGTGGTCACCTGCCCGGACCGCGGAGCCCAGGAAATCCCGCGTCAGGAACGCGTACGGGATGTCGTGGTCTCCGCGTCCTACGCCGTCCTCGGTCGGTGCTTCATCGGCCCCGATGGGCCGAGGCACGGCGACGGGCGGCCGCCCACTGGACAGCTGCCCCCTCGGCCACAAATGCCAACGCGAACGTGCCGATGACACCCACGGCAAGCACCATGGCCACGGCGAGGATGCGACCGACGTAGTCAGACTCGGCGGCAGCGACCGGCTCGGATATGACCTGCGTCTTCAACCACGTGCGCTCCGGCGCTCCGGAGGTGGCCTGCAGAGCCGCAAGATCGACGCTGATTGCCTCGACGACGTTCCTGGCGGTCTGCACCGCGCCCTCCGCTGTGTCTGCGCGTGCGTAGACATCCACGATGGGTAGTTGGAGCGGGGACGGGTCGAACCCCACGCGGTACGTAGCCGTCTCGTCGCTGACGAGGGTGGCACGCCGGCCGTCCAACGCCAACGCATCCATCACGAGCTTGGCTGGCGCCCGCTCGCTGCCGAGCCGGAGATAGCGATTCTGCGCCAGTACCTCATCGGTGACCCGAATGTTTGGCTTGAGCAGGAGCACAGAACCGTAGGCGGTCATCCGATTGTCCGACTGCGTATACGCGCTCGCGGCCAGCAGCGCGACCAAGGCGACTGCGGGCACGACGACGTACCAGCGCCGGATCAGGATTTGTAGGGCGGACCATACGTCCACTGTGTCATTCTATGGTGACGCGGACTCGATCTTCTCGTGGTCCGATGCCTGGGGGGGCAATGAAGGACGTACTGACGCGGGTGACCGCGGTTGTGGTGAGCTTCAACAGCGGTCCGGACCTTGCGACGTGCCTGGCCAGTCTGCATGCACAGGAGTTGTCCGACGACATGGCGCTGCGGTGTCTGGTCGTCGACAACGATTCCACCGACGACTCCGTCGCTGTCGCCGCGGCTGCTCTGGGACCCGAAGGTGTCCTCAAGCTGCGTGGTAACGCCGGCTACGCCGCGGCGCTCAATGCGGGAGCGGCGGAGGCGTTCGACGCCGACGCGATCCTCGTCCTCAACGCCGACACCGAGCTCTCGCCGACCGCGGTCCGCGAGCTCGCCGCGGTGGCGGCCAGTGTCGGAGTGGGCATCGCTGTCCCGGCCATGACCGGCCCGGAGGGTTCCGTCGAGCACACGCTGCGGCGCTCCCCGACGGCCTGGCGTGCATGGATCCGGGCGTTAACCGGCCGCTCGCTCTGCGCGCGGTGGCCGTGGCTCGACGAGGCGCTCACCTCCGACACCGACTACGCGGCGCCCACCCGCGCCGCCTGGGCCACGGGCGCCGCGATGTACGTCATCCGAGCCTGCTGGGACACCGTTGGCGGGTTCGACGAGAGCTGGTTCCTCTACTCCGAGGAGACCGACTTTGCGCTCCGCGCAGCGTCCGCTGGTTACGCGCTGCGACTCGCGCCGGGAGCCGCCGTCCGGCACGTCGGTGGCCCAGGCCGGGTGGAGCCAGACCTCTGGACGCTTCTGGTCATCAACCGGGTGATCCACCACCAGCGGTATGCGGGCCCACTAGCAGGGACGGCGATGTACGGCGCAATGCTCGCGAACGAAATCCTCCGTTCGCCGTTCACGCCCGCCCACCGCCGGGCTGCACTCGAGCTCATCCGCGGGCCACGGCGAAGGCGGCAGGCAGTCATCGACCGGCTACGGGCCCGCCGGCCGATGGACGTGGCACATGTCTGACCACAGGACGTTGGGCCGGGCACCCGTCGACGGGGTCGTCTGCTTCGCCGCACAGGATTTCTGGTACCACAACCGCGCACACTCCGACATCCAGCTGATGCGTCGCGTCGCGCGGGAGCTGCCCGTGCTGTTCGTCAACAGCATCGGCATGCGGGTGCCGCTTCCCGGACGCAGCACGCAGCCCGTGCGCCGTATCGCCCGCAAGCTCGCCAGCGTTGCCCGCGGCATCCGTCGTCCGCTGCGGGAGGTTCCAGGCCTGGCCGTGTTCACGCCGCTCAACCTCCCGGCATACGGATCGCCGCTGGCCCGCTCGGTCGCCGCGCGGACAGTCCGCACCCAGGTGGCCCTGGCCGCCCGGCTTGCCGGCATCCGCCGGCCGGGCTACTTCGTCACTGTCCCGACGGCGTGGGACGCCATCGCCCGAGGGCCGCGGCGGCCGCTGATCTACAACAGGTCCGACCGGCATTCGGCCTTCGGCGAGGTAGCCACCGAGGTTATCGCCGGCATGGAGCACCGCCTGCTCGCCAACGCCGATCGAGTCCTCTACGTGAGTAGCGCGCTGATGGCCGCCGACGGTGACGTCACCGCCGGCCGGGCACGGTTCCTCGACCACGGTGTCGACCTCGAGCATTTCGATCCGGCCCGCTCAGAGGCCGAGCCCGCGGACATCGCCTCGATTCCCCGCCCGCGTATCGGCTTCTTCGGCGGTATAGACGACTACGTCGTCGATCTGTCCCTCATCGAGTCGACAGCACGAGCGCTGCCCGACGCCAGCATCGTGCTCGTCGGCGACGCGACGTGCCCCATGGACACGCTGACCGCGCTTCCCAACGTGCACTGGCTCGGCTACCGGCCGTACGAGTCAATCCCCGCATACGGTCGATCCTTCGACGTCGCCATCATGCCGTGGCTCGACAACGACTGGATCCAGGCATGCAACCCGATCAAGGCCAAGGAGTATCTGGCTCTGGGTCTGCCGGTGGTCAGCACGGATTACCCCGAGGGCCGCCGTTACGCCGAGGTGATGCGGCTGGCCCGTGGCTCCGAGGACTTCGTCGCCGCCGTGAAGCAGACGCTCACCGACGGCGGCGCCGGCACGCCAGAGTCTCGGCGGGCCCACGTAGCTGGCGACTCGTGGGACGGAAAAGCTGCCCAGGTGATCCGTTCGTTCGAGGAGTCCATATGTGCGGCGTCGTAGGGATTCTTAGATTCGACGGTGCTCCAGTGGATCCGTCGACGCTCGGCGCCATGACTGCCACCCTTCACCACCGCGGACCGGACGCAATACGGACCTGGGTCGAGGGTCCGGTCGGTCTCGGCCACACACGACTGTCCATCATCGACGTCGGCGGCTCAGCCCAGCCGCTGTGGTCCGCCGACGGTTCGCAGGTCATCGTCTTCAACGGCGAAGCCTTCAACTACCGCGAGGTTCGAGCGGCGTACAACTACCCGTACCGGACGAACGGCGACACCGAGGTGGTGCTTGCCGCTCATCAACGGGCCGGGGAGCGCGGAGTCGCGAAGGTTCGGGGCCAGTTCGCGTTCGGTGTCTGGGACACTCGGGCACGCGAGCTGCACCTCTACCGTGATCGCCTCGGTGTCCTGCCTCTCCACTACATCCACACCAGCTCGTTCTTCGCGTTCGCGTCCGAGCTCAAGGCGTTGCTTCCGCTCCTGGACGGTATCCAGGTCGACGAGCAGGGGCTGGTCTCCTACCTCGCGCAGCGGGCTGTCCCGGCTCCCCGAACCCTGGTCAAGGGCGTCTTCAAGGTCATGCCCGGTCAGCACATGACCGTGTCTGCGAACGGCAGGGTGACCGCGTCGCAGTACTGGAGTGTGCCACTGCCGGCGCCCGAGACGTTGTCGGACGCCACCGCCGTCGCCCTCACGCGGGAGGCCATCGAGGCGTCGATCGCCGAGAGTCTGGTGGCCGACGTGCCAGTGGGCTCGCTGCTTAGCGGAGGCCTCGACAGCAGCATGATCGCGATGTTGGCCAGCCAAGCGATCGGCGGGGGCTTACGCACCTACTCCGCGGGTTTCGGACAGTCCAGTGACGAGACTCCGCACGCCGAGTTCGTCGCCCGGTTGATCCGGTCGGATCACACCAGCGTGATCGTCCGCCCCGAGGAGTTCAGTGGGCTCATCCCCAAGCTCACCTGGCACCGCGACGCGCCGCTATCCGAACCCGCCGACGTCGCGGTGTACCAGCTGGCCCACATTGCACGGCAGGACGTCAAGGTGCTGTTGTCAGGCGAGGGCAGCGACGAGCTGTTCGGCGGCTACCCCAAGTACCGGCTAGCCCGGTGGTTCGACCTCGCGCTGCGCACACCGACGGGGGTGCGCAGCACGGTCGCCACGGCCGCCCGCCGCTGGCTGCCTGCGCGGGCCAGGCGAGCGGCCATCCTCGCCCGGGCGCTCGAAGCGGACGGAAAGGCGGCCGGGTTGGCGGAGTGGTTCAGTCCGTTCAGTCGGACCGAGCGGCATGCACTCACCGGGTCTGCGGCCGCGCAGCTGCCACAGTCTCCGCCGCGGCCCGCCGCACCGCCGCTGGAGCAGATGCTCTACCTCGATCAGCACAGCTGGCTCAGCGACAATCTCCTCGAGCGAGGCGACCGCATGTGCATGGCCGCCTCGCTCGAGCTGCGCCCGCCGTTCCTCGACCACCGGGTCGTCGAGGTCGCTGCTCGGTTGCCCGCGCGAGCGAAAGTTCGCGGTCGTACCGGCAAGTGGGTGGTCAAGCAGGTCGCCGCCGACCTGTTGCCCGCGCAGATCGTCAACCGGCCCAAGGCGGGCTTCAAGGTGCCGCTCGACACGTGGTTCCGGGGCGACTTCGGCCAGGAAGCACACGATCGGCTCATGGCCGGCAACTCGTTCGCGCGCGAGGCGTTCGACGCGCGCTTCGTCGCACTCCTGCTCGACGAGCACCGTACCGGCCGTCGCAACCACGACATCCGGCTCTGGACCCTGCTCGGGTTGGAGATCTGGCACGACGTCGTCACGTCTCCGACGCCAGCCCGGCGCTAACTGAAACCGCCTCGAGACGCCACCCGCCAGGGCAGGCCGACAGCCGCGGCGAACTGCGCCGCCCGGACAGACCAGTCGCAGGTCGCAGCGACCGCCCGACGCGAGGCCCGTTCGGCTGGCGTAGGTACCGAAGCGACGGCGTTCGCCGTCGCTTCGGCGAACCCCGGCTGGGTGGGGGCGATCGTCACGTGCTGCCGTAGGACGGCGGCACCGTCGGGCAACTGCGAAGCCACCACCGGGAGCCCCGCTGCGAGGTACTCGTAGGCCTTCAGCGGCGAGCTGGCGGAGTTGAAGGCCGACTCGACGTACGGCAACAGTCCGACTCGGGCCCGGCCGTAGTAGCGCGCGAGTTCTGTGTAGGGCACCGGGCCGGTCCAGGTCACCTGCGGTAGCTCCGTCAGCGCCCGGAACCGTTCAGTCCGCCACTCCGGGGCAACCGGACCCACGAGCACGACCGGCACGTCCGCCTGGGCCAAGACCTCGAAAACCTCGATGTCAAGCCGGGACGAGATGTTGCCGACGTAGATCGCGTACCCGTCCGCGGGCACATCGGCCGCGGGCTCGCTCGACTCGCATTCAGCGAAGGTGCGAATGTCGCAGCCGTTCTCGACAACGTGTGGCTCGGCGCCGAGCGCCCGCCATCGCTCGGCGAGGACCGACGAGACCACGACCACGGTGTCCGCCCTCCGTAGCTGCCGGCGCTCGCGTTCGGCGAGCCAAGCCGCGCTGCGGTTCATCAACCGCGCGCCGGCCACGAAGTCGTCGGTTCCGAAGAGCACCGTCATCCGCGCCGGGACAGCCTTCATCACCGGCTCCAACGACGCGACCACCATCGCGTCGACCGGCCGCCCGAGTGCGCGGACAGCGCCGGTGATGGCACGCCTATGCAGCGCGGTTGACACGGCACGCAGGAACGGCCTGGTCTGCAACGGTGGGCCGACAGGAGACACGCGAGTCAGCGTGGGCCCGATGCGGGTCACCGTGGATCTCGGCCAGCCGGTAACTCCGCGCAGTACGTTGGTCAGTGACACCGGCGGATCGACGTAGACGACGTGTGCCCCGTCCGCGAGAGCGCTCGCAAGCTGCTGGTCTGTGCCGCGCAGGCCGTCCCAGCGTGTGCCGGCGGCGTAGACGACAAGCGGCTGATCGCCGTTCCCCTGCGGATGCATGGGCCGCAATGATAGTAAGAAGGCGCGTAGGTGGCCGCCGGTATAGGGGAAGGAACCAGGCTCTGTGACGACACCTGGAACCATCCCCTCCACGAAGCAGGACGCCGTCGAGCAGGACTCCGTCGGCCGATCGCGTCGTCCGTATCTGACGGCAGTCCTCGTCTTCCTCATCCTCGTCATGCCGTCGATGCTGGTCTTCAGGCCACTGGGATCCAGTGCAACCCCGGCGACGCTTGTCGGCATGGGGCTGTTCGTCCTCTGGTTCGGCTGGCGCGCTATCGGTGAACCGCCGCTGCCGGCCAGGGCCACGCCGGCCCACTGGCTGCTGCTGACGTTCGCCGTGGCCATTCTGATGAGCTATGCGCTGATGCACACCATGGCTGACCACCAGCCGTTGGAGATACGCAGTGCTGATCGTGGCCTGATGCTTCTCGTCGGGTGGTCCGGAATCATGCTGTACTGCGCCGACCGGCTGCGCCGTTGGCGAGAAGTCACGTTTCTCGTGCGGGCGCTGGTCACGGCGGGCGCCTGCGTGGCCGTCATCGGGTTGCTTCAGTACGTCTTCGGCTTCGACTTGGCGCAGTACCTCCAGCTCCCGGGCCTCGAACCGCGCAGCGACGTCGGATTCATCGGCGACCGCTCCGGGTTGCGCAGGGTGGCCGGACCCATGAGCCATCCCATCGAGTACGGCGTCTGCCTGGCAGCGGTCTTTCCGCTGGCGCTGACCACCGCGATGAGCCAGCGGCGGAAGAGTGACTGGATCATGCTGGGCCTGATCGTGCTGGCTCTGCCCACCTCGATCTCCCGGTCCACCATGGTGGCCATCGCTGTGGGAGCCATCGTGGTTGGTGCTTCCTGGGGGTGGCGGCGACGGCTCATCGTCGTCGCGGCGACGCCGTTCGTGCTGCTCGGCATGCGGATGGCGCTGCCCGGAGCCTTGGGCACGATTGTCAACCTCTTCGAGAACATCGGGGTCGACCCGAGCATCTCCGGCCGGACGGAGGACTATGCGGCAGCCGACGCCTTCGTCACCGCCTCTCCGTGGTTCGGGCGCGGCTTCGGCACGTTCACGCCCGAGCTGTACCGGCTCCTCGACAATCAGTACCTCGGCATCCTCATCGAGGCGGGGTTCATTGGCCTGATCAGTCTGGTCGCCCTGCTCGTCACCGCTCTGTTCCTGGCCCGAGGTGGCGCACTGCGCTTCGGGAGCGCGTCACCGGAGGGGCAGCTCTGCGTGGGCCTGTCCGCATCCGTCGCGGTGCTGGCTGTCAGCTTCGCCACCTTCGATGGCCTGGGGTTCGCGGCTGCCGCCAACGGGCTCTTCGTCTTCATCGGTCTCACTGCGGCGGCCTGGCGCATCTCTGTAGAAACGCACGGGTGGACGGCGATCTCGCCCTTCTACTCCAAGCTGATTGTGCGGTCATCGTCGGCTCCCTGAAAGTCCGCGTGCGCGTCGATCGTGGCCTTTAGACTTGCCGTGATGCATGGAGCGTCGAGCCGGAAGCTCGTTAACCAGGCTCGAGATGCTGGCCAGCCAAACCAGGTTCGAGAAGAGGGCTCAAGATGGACATGTGGGGGGCTTTACGGGTTCTTGCTCGCCGCTGGCTCGTCGTTGTGCCCCTGTTAGTCCTGACCGCACTTGGAGCTGCCAGCCTCTACGTGACCACGGGACCCGAGTACACCGTCACGGGATCCGTGCTGGTGCGCGGCCCAAATGCCGGGCAAGACGAGCAGGCAGGCAGGCGCAATCCCTATCTCGACTACGGCAACCTCGCCGTGGCGGCCAGAGTTGTCACCGACGTGGCCCTGACGCCAACCACCTACAAGAGTTTGACCCGGGATACTCAGACCACCTTCGAGCTCGGGCTCGACACCTCGACTAGTGCCCCGCTGATCAATCTCGCCGTTGTCGGCCCGTCGCCTGTCGCCGTTCGCGAGTCGGCGGAAGCCATCGTTGACTTCATGAACGCGACACTGCGTCAGCGCCAACTCGATGCGGGGGCACCGAAGGTGACGCTCATCACCACCGAGATCGTCACTCCGCCTGTCGACGTCGTGGAGCTGAACGCGAGCCGCATCAGGCTTGTCATCGCGATGGGCGGTGTCGGTGTCCTGATATCGGTCGGCGTCGCGTTCCTGGTCGAGGCGATCGCGCGGGTCCGTGTGCGCAGCCGACAGCCGGTGCCACCGGTCTCCGACGAGGCTTCGATGGAGACGTTTCCAGTGGTGTCATCAGAGCCACCACAGGATGGTGCCGCGGTTCCGCGACAATCTCGTCCGTAAGGCGCGCCTGCCATTCCCCTGCGGGCGAGGCCCGATATCAGCGGCCGGATATCTCGTATCAGTGGTCCGCGGATGGTACGCAGGTTTCCCCGTTCGCTCCACCTTCGACTTCTGCGCCAAGTAGAGTGACCCAACGTTTTGCTGGGGGGCAAGGGTGGGGAACGGTGTTGGCCGGCGCGTGGCGGCTGTCACGATCGGCGTGGTGCTGGCTGCGCTTCCTCTGCACGTGGCCATGGGTGAGCCAATCGACGTCGCCGACAGCTTTGACCGTGCTGCCGGCCCACTCGGCGTCTCCGACAGTGGTCACGAGTGGGTCGACTACCGAGGCGATTCCGCCATCTCGGAACAGGCCGCCGCGCTCGGCAAGGGCTACTCGCTTTCGGCCGTCACCGCCTCGACGTCTGGCGTCGAGGCCGCAGTCACGCTGCGGACCGTCGACCAGGAGCAGTGGCTGGTCGTCCGGTTGTCGAGCGGCAGCGACTACTGGCGCTTCGGCTGGCACGTCGGTAGCGGCACATACGTTCTGCAGCTGATCCAAGGCGACCAGCTCGCCGACGGCGCCGTTCAGCTCCACAGCGCCGTCGAGCCGGCGGCGGGCGACCGGCTCAGCTGTTCCTCGACGACGGACGGCCTGCACTGCAAGGTGAACGGGGCGTTGGTCGCATCGACGTCGCACGACTACAACGCTTCCGCGCGAGGTGTGGGCATCGCCGCCTGGAACAGTCCAGACGGCCGCTTCGACGACCTCGCGGCAGTGGCGATCCCCCTTGGCGAACCCGAGGATCCTCCGACCATCCCTTCCGGTGCGCTGATCTTCGATGACTTCGGCGGGACGGTCGGCGCACTGACCGGCACACACACCGGTCAGCCCTGGGTCACCCACGTCGGGAGCTGGAACACCTCAGGCGGGCTGGTGTCGCCCTCCTCCGGCTACGCGCTGGTCTCGGCCGACGCGGGGCAAACCGACATCGTCGCCCGGACCGTTCTCGCGGCCGCCTCCGACGAGTTCTGGCTCGTGATGCGACTCCGCGACGCCAATAACTACTGGCGGTTCGGCCGGTACTCCGGCGGCCAGTACACCCTGCAGCTCGTGGCGAACAACCAGCTGGCCGCACCCGATCTGATCACGTCCGCATCCGAGACACCCGCCGACGGCGACGTGCTGCGGTGTGTCACCACCGCGGCTGCCATCAGCTGCAACGTGAACGGCAGCGAGGTCGTCCGCTCGCACGACCCCCCGGAGGCTGCCGCCACCCGCACTGGCCTGGCGGCGTGGAACGGTACCGGCGCCCGGTTCGACGAGTTCCTGGTCACCGAGGCGGACCAGCCGCCGCAGCTGGCGGCGGAGGTCGACATCCAGGGATCACCCGCAGTCGGCGCGCCGGCCGCCGTCGCCATGACCGTCGCCAACCCCGGCACCGAGGCAGTCCAGGGCGTCACCGGCGTTCTGGAGCTGAGCGGTACGGCAACCATCGACGACCTCACCGGCACCAGCCCGGCCTGCACCGTTACCTCGGCGACGACGCTGAGCTGCGGCCTCGGCACCGTGGCGGCCGGCGACGCGGCGGCCGTCGAGGCATCCTTCGTCGCAACGTCGGCCGGTTCGCTTCACGCCGAGCTGACCGTGACTGCGACCGGCCTCCCAGAGCCGGTCGATGTGAACGACCATGCGACGGCATGGGATGACACCGGGGGCCTGGTCGTGTACGACGACTTCGACCGCGCCGGCGGTTCCGGTCTGGGACAGACCGTTACCGAGCACACGTGGCACGTCTGGGCCGGTTCGGCAGGCATCACCGACGGCCGCCTCACGTTCGGCTCGGGATACTCGCTTGCCACGGTCGACAGCGGTCTCGGCATGTCCACGACCTCCGTCACCGTCGTCCAGCCAGACCACGAGTTCTGGTTGGTGACGCGGTTGTCGGACGACGCCAACTACTGGCGCTTCGGTCGGGTCGCGGGCGGCGCGTATTCACTGCAGAAGGTCGACGACAACTCGCTCGGCAACCCGGTGCTCGTCGTCAGTGATCAGGTGTTCGCCGTGCCGGGCGACCGGCTCTCCTGCACGTCGACCGCCACCAGCCTGTCATGCTTCGTCGACGGCGAGCCGGTGGCTAGCTCCGCCGACTCGTTCAACCACGCCGCGACATCGCAGGGCGTCGCCGCATACCAGCCCGGCACTCTGCGGTTCGACACCTTCTCGGCCGCCGAGGTGCCCGCCGTGCCCGACCTGGCTACCTCGGTGTCCGCACCGTCGACCGCTGCCGTCGGTAGCGAGGTCGATATCACCGTCTCGGTGCGCAACAACGGCTCCGCCGCGGCCGGCTCGATCGGGCTGGCCGGCTCCGCCGGCGGCACCATCGGTTCCGTCACCGCCGGTGCCTCCACCTGCCAGTCCGCCGGCTCGGACCTCACCTGTGACCTGCCTGACCTCGGACCGGGCGAGACCGCCGATGTCCAGATGGCGGTCGAGCTGCCGGCCGAGCCTGGCGACGTCGTCGTGGCCATGGCGGCGACCCTCACGGCGGAGGACCGGACACCCGCCGACAACGCTCACAGCCGGACCATCCGGGTCCGCAACCCCGTCATGCCGGGGGCCGGCGGAGTTACCGACGCGTTCGAGCGTCCGGATCAGGTGAGTGGGTTGGGTGTCACCGAAACCGGTGAACCGTGGCGCGTGATCGTCGGCGACGCAGGCATAGAGGACAGTCAGGCCCGTCCAGTAGACGGCGACTCCACCATGGCCGTCATCGACACCGCCTATGCGTTCGGTACGTTCGAGATCAGCTGGCCGTCGGTGTCCGGGCAGTTCTGGACGGTGTTCCGGGTGGTTGATGCGAGCAACTACTACCGTTTTGGTCCTGATTCGAGCGCCAGCGGCTACTACCGCGTGCAGAAGGTCGTCGACGGCCAGCCGCAGGGCCTCGCGTTCGGCCAGGTACGCCGCCAACTGCGGGCGTCGCCCGGCGACGTCGTGCGGATTGCGCAGCGACCTGACGACAGCATCTTCATCTCGGTCAACGGCGAACACGTGATCGACGCAGGCGACCAGCAGTTCATGGACGCGTCGTCGTACGGCATTTTGCTCGACGGTACACAGGTTCGCGCCGACGACCTGGTCATCTCCTCGGTCATCGCGGCGTTCCCCGTCACCGACGAATTCGACCGCGCCGACGGGCCGGACGTCGGCGTCCCCACCTCTGGCGTGCGGTACCAGTGGCAGCGGTGGCGGGGCCACGAGTGGAGCGTCGGCGACGGTGAGCTCTACAACTCCGCCGGTGACTACGGTGTGCTCATGCTCGACACGAGCAGTGAGGCGGCCGACGTCGCCGTCACGGTGACCGAGGCAAGCGGCGAGTTCGGTGTCGTGCACCGCTTCTCCGAAAGCGGCACCTTCCTAAGGTTCGGCACCTTCGGGGGCACCGGCTACCAGGTCGAGCGGGTCACGGGATACGACACGGTGGAGGTGCCTGCCGCGCTCGTTGCCCACACTCCCGTCACGCCGGCTGACGGGCAACGTCTCGAGGTCCGCCAGCAGCTCGACGGCACCATCGAGTACTACGTCGACGAGGTGCTGGCCTACAGCCTCATCGACTCTTCGACCAACCCGAGAGGCGGCCACTACGGAGTGACCGCCTCCAGCGACGACGCACGGTTCGACAACTTCCATGTCGTTCCGCGCAACCTCTGAAGGGCGAGGACTCGATGACCGTATTGCCTCGAGTGTCGATCGGTGTGCCCGTCTACAACGGCGGTCGCTACCTGGCGGAGACCCTCGGCTCGCTCGCAGCGCTGTCCGGGCCGGCCTTGGAGATCGTCATCTCCGACAATGGGTCCACCGACGCGACTGAGAAGATCTGCCGGTCCGCTGCGAACGCGGACGACCGAATCCGGTACCACCGCAGCGCCGTCAATCGCGGCGCCGCCTGGAACTACAACCGCGTGCTCGCACTCGCTCGCGCTCCGCTGTTCAAGTGGGCGGCCGCCGACGACCTGTGCGGCACCGACTTCGTGGCCCGCTGTGTCGAGGTCCTCGACGCGGCAGGCCCTTCCGTTGTCCTGGCCTATCCGCAGACGACACTGATCGACGAGACCTCCGCCGTGGTCGGAACACTGGACGACGCCGACCTCGACCTGCGTGCCTGCCGGCCCAGTGACCGGCTCGGCCAGTTGCTGGGCCATCGGGTCGAGTGGCATCCCGTCTTCGGTGTCATCCGTACGGAGGTGTTGCGCCGCACGCCCGGCATCGGCGCCTATCCCAGTGCGGACATCAGCCTGCTGGCCGAACTGTCGCTCTACGGGCAGTTCCATCAGGTTCCGGAGCGGTTGTTCCTGCGCCGGTACCACGACGAGCGAAGCATCGTCGCCGGGCCGAGCTTCCGGCAGCAGGTCGCCTGGTACAACCCGCTCGCCCGCAACCGTCTGGTCATGCCCCAGGCGCGGCTCACTCGGGAACTGCTGGCGGGCGTGCGCCGCGTACCACTACCGGTCGCCGAACGCGCTCGCAGCGCCGGCATGGTGCTGCGACGCTGGGCGCTTCCACACTGGCGGCACATCGGCGGTGAGCTCAAGCTCGCCGCTCGCGAGCTCGTCTCCCGGTGAACTGGGAGAAGACGGTGCCGGTGTCATCGCCCCATTCCTCGTTGGCGACCAGACCCACCCGATTGATCGTGAGCCGACCGGCGTGGGGGTAGACGTCGGTGAGCGCTCGGTAGAGGGTAGGCCGGCCGTCGATGGACGCGAGGAACCGTTCGCCGTCGAACCTGAGGCCAAGTGTGCACAGGTCGCCCCACCGGAACATGTCGGCGGTGAGCGTCCACACGGCGTCGTACATGTCTTCGTGGCCGCCGATCCGGTAGAAGCTGCTCAGTGACCCACCGACGAAGTGGTTGGCCAGCCAGAGGTTGACGATCACGTAGTTGTCGTCGTCCTGCCAGACCACCAGGCCGCAGCGGCCCTCATGACCCTGATGGCGAGCGGTGCCAGGAGGACGCATGATGACGGTCAGGTCGGCGAATCCGGGCTCGACCCACTCCACCGTGTGCAGCGTGCGGCCCGGGTTCGGCCGGTCGGCGTCGGCGTCGACCCTTACGCCGGCGGGAGCACCGACGATCTGCCCCTTTCCCTCCGTGCGTTCCCAGGTACCGGCCGATGACGTCCAGCCCGCAAGGGCCACTCCGTCCGGGAGTTCGGAGAAGGTGTCGTCGAACACCTCCTCGCCATGCTCGTCGAGGACTGGCCACGCCGGCGACGGCCAGGCTGGTGCGGCAACGGATCGCGGATGCGCCTCCAGGTCACGGAGCAGACTCCCGGCGCCGAGAACGCCGACAGCCAGTCCGGTGTCGTCGCCGCCGCGCGAATCGTCGAACGACCGCCCAAACAACCGCCGGCCGTCCAGGTACAGCGAGAACCTCTCACCGTCGTCGGCGATCTGCACGCTGTGCGTCCACCGCGGCAGCAGCCGGAACCGACGCGTGCGCCCGACGACGGTGCGCTCCTCGCCGTCGACCCGGTAGAGCCGACAGCCGCCTGCCGCCAGCCGCAGCTCCCACCGGCCGCCGTCGCCGACGCGCCATGCCAGCAGTGTCGGTGACGGCACTGGCGACGTGTCCACAAGAACGTGCAGGAGGCCGGTGGGCGCACCGAGATCGAGCCCTGCCAGCGTGCCGTTCCGCCCGGCACGCAGGCCTCGCGGCGTCCGGGTGGCCGGCCCGCCTGATACCTGCCAGCTGCCGCCGCGGATGGCGGGGACCTCGGCCAACGGACCCGAGCCGGTCAGTGTGTCGCAGGCGTGTGCCGTCGTGTACCAGTGAGCCAACTCCGGCACGTCGACAACGCCGAGGTGGTAGATGCGGGTGTCGACGCGATAGCCGACCTCTCCGAGGATGCGCTGCTGAACACCAGGCCAGAGTTCGGTGCTCTTACCGCGTGGGTCAACTGCCAAGGGGCGCACCGACGGCAGCGACGGCATCAGCGGGTCGCCCGGCAGGGTCGCCGCATAGTAGATCGCGCCCTGCGGACGCAGGACGACGTAGAACGCGAGCGGCGTGTTCAGGACCCCCCGCAGCGAGACCAGTGGCCGCGACGTGCTGGCCAGCCAGAACTCGCCGTTGTCGCCCGTGGCGGCGTGGACAACCAGGCAGTGCCCGTCGGACAGCGGCCGCCGTACGGACGGCGCAGCGAAGAAGCCGACGGCGAGGTTTTCGAAGTGCTTCGGTCGTGGCCGGATCGTGTGGCGCTTCACGAGGTTGCCGGCCCATCGCCGCAGCCTCCGCTTGAGTGTCTCGGCGTCGTAGTAGGTCTGTGACGAATGATGACCGTTGAGAAGGTGCACGCCGAGGACTCGTCCCGGCCGCCGCTCGAGCGGACCATAGGCCACCGCGGACCGCCCCCAGCCAGGCTTGGCCAGTGGCCGGATCCGCAACGCGTCGTGGTCGATGCCGACAACGCCTTCGACGTCGATGCCGGCGCGTCGCAGGCCGGATGCTGTGGTGCTGCCGACCGTCCGGCCGAGCGGCACCTGCTCGGCGAAGTCGTCCTCGAAAACCGGCTCACCCATCATCGCCACACCCCGGCTCGTCCGGAGGCCGGTTCCAGGAAGACCTCGACACCGCCGAGGAACTGGCCGATCAGCGTCGCATCCATGACTGCCCAGGTCTCCTCATCAGTCAGCTTGGTGGTCTGACTCCGGTACTCAGCGATCGCCGACCGCTTCTGCCCGATGACCGACGAGACGTCCACCGAACTGGCGCGCACGCCGCCCAAGGCGCGCCAGAGGTCCGATGGCCCGTCCACCCACGACCAGACCGGGTACTCCAATATCCGCGCGACTCCACCAGCGCGGCCGACCGCCTCGTGGACAGCGGCCGAAACCAACTGGTGGTCCTCATGCCAGTCCCAGCGGCTCGTGACCAGCACCTCGGCGAAGCTGCCCGCCCGCAGCTCGGCGGCCACGGCGGCCACGACCGCGTCGTACTGGGCCGCCAGCTCGTCCTCCCGTACGCCCAGCAGCACCAGCTCCTCGGCCGGCACGCCGAGGACAGCGGTGGCCCTGCCGACCTCTGCGGCGCGGATCGCGGAGAGCTCGTCAGCCGAGATGACCGCGGACCGATGCGACCGGCGGCCGTCCGTGACCACAAGGACGCGCACCCGCGTCCCGTGGCAGCGCTTCAAGGCGATGGTGCCGCCGCAGCCGAAGGTCTCGTCATCCGGGTGCGGGGCAACGACAAGCGTGGCCCGACCGGACGAGGAGGCAGTGACGTCGCGGGCCCGGTGACGCAGCAACCGCCGCCACAGGAGCAGGAGCCCGGCGCGGACGGTGCGCCGTCCGCGCCGGAGCACCTCACGTGGACTGACTCGCCTTACTG
>JBOHED010000197.1:0-4128 GCA_050700915.1 Actinopolymorphaceae bacterium
GAACTCATCTCGATCCTCATCCTCGCTGTCATCTTCGTGATCGCGACCGTCCGTCCGATCAACCTCGGCGCCCTCGCCATCGTCGCCGCGTTCTTCCTCGGCATCTTCGTACTCGAAGGGGCCGACCTCGAGGAGAAGACCGACGCGGTGTTCGCCGGATTCCCTGGCGACCTGTTCGTCATCCTCGTCGGCGTCACGTTCCTGTTCGCCATCGCGAAGGGCAACGGCACCGTCGACTGGGTGATCCATGCGTCCATCCGTGCCGTCGGTGGCCGGATCGGCCTGATCCCGTGGGTGATGTTCGGGATCACCGCTGTCCTCACCGCGGTCGGTGCCGTCGTGCCGGCGTCCGTGGCGATCATCGCGCCGATCGGGATGGGCTTCGCCGTCCGCTATCGGATCAACCCGGTGCTGATGGGGCTGCTCATCATCAACGGCGCGAGTGCGGGCGGGTTCTCGCCCATCAGCATCTTCGGCGGCATCACGAACGGCGTCGTCGACAACGCCGGACTGGCCGGCAACCCCACGTTGCTCTTCCTCGCGTCGTTCTTCTTCAACCTCGTGCTCAGTCTCTTCGTGTTCTTCATCTGGGGTGGCCGTGAACTGCTCGGCCGCCGCGTCGATCCGGTCGCAGCCGAAGGCGACGAGAGCGTTGGCGGCGCGAGCGGGTCTGACGGCGGGGTGGGGGAAACGGTCGGTGGATCGTCGGGTGGTCAGCCGTCGACCGCGACCGTCGCGACCGGCCAGACCACGCAGAGCACACAGACGACGCAGACCGACGGCCAGCTGGCGGAGATCAGCCTCGACCGCGACCGTACCCTCACGCTGATCGGGCTCGCCGTCCTCGCCATCGGCGCGTTGTTCGCCAGCCTCGACGTCGGCATGCTCGCGATCACCATCGCGGCCATCCTCACCCTCATCTCACCCGACTCCGCCAAGAACGCCGTCAGCCAGGTCGCCTGGCCCACCGTCCTGCTGGTGTGCGGGATCGTGTTGTACGTCAGCCTTCTGGAGACGATCGGCACCATCACCTGGCTCGGTGAGGAGGTCGCCGCGATCGGCGCCCCGCTGGTCGCCGCGCTGATCATCTGCCTGATCGGCGGAGCTGTGTCGGCGTTCGCCTCGACGACCGGCATCCTCGGTGCGCTGATCCCACTCGCCGTTCCGTTCCTCACCGGCGACAACTCCATCGGCGCAGTCGGGCTCATCACGGCGCTGGCGATCTCGTCGTCGGTCGTCGACTCGAGTCCCTTCTCCACCAGCGGTGCGTTGACGGTGGCGAACGCGCCGGAGGAGTACCGGGAGTACGTCTACAAGCGGCTGATGCGGTGGGGCTTCAGCATGGTGATCCTCGCGCCCTTGACGACATGGCTCATCTTCGTCGTACCCGGCTGGCTCTGATGCCGGTGCTGATGCCGGTTCCGGGGTTGGCGGCCGAGTAGGTTCCTGGCATGGACGACCACACCCAGCGGGTACGACAGGAGTTCGCCCGCCAGGCAGCGACCTTCGAGGATGTACGCCTGAACACGGCGTTCACCTCCCGGCTCCGCGACCTCGTGGAATTCGCGGAGCCCACGCCCGAGGACGGCTGCGTCGACGTCGCTTGCGGGACCGGCCTGGTGGCCCGTGCACTGGCCCACCACGTCCGGCACGTGACGGCGGTCGACATCACGCCGGAGATGCTGGCGACCGGAAAGGCACAGGCGGATTCCGAAGGGCTGTCCCACCTGGTGTTCCAGGCCGGTGACGCGCGGGCGTTGCCGTTCGTCGACGCGTCGTTCTCGTTGGTGGTCACGCGATTCTCGCTGCACCAGGTCGCCACACCGGCACGCCTGGTCGCCGAGCTGGCGCGGGTCTGTCGTCCGGCACCGGCCGGACGGGTCGTGATCGCGGACATGGTGCGCCGGCCGGACCTGCCCGGGGACCCGGACCGGATCGAGCGGCTCCGTGACCCGTCGCACGGCACGATGCTCACCGTCGACGCGATCGCGGCACTCCTCGCCGAACGCGGCCGAAACGTCAACAGGAGCGACGTTTTCGACGTCCGGCGGCCGTTGCGGCAGTGGGTCGAACAGGCCAGAGCGCCCGACGTCGCGGTGGCGCAGATCGAGGCGGAGTTCGCCACCGAGCTCGCCGGTGGACCGGCAACCGGGATGCGCCCGGAGGTCGTCGATGGCGACCTGTGGTTCACCCAGACCTGGGCCCACGTCCTCGCGGCGTAAGGCCGGTCAGCTCACGCCCACCCGCCGGACCCGCGGTCAGCGGGCCCGAGATGTCGGTCACGGCTGGTCCAGTTCGGGATCCATCGGCTGTCGGGCCAGGATGGCCAGCAGATCGTTGGTGGTGAGGATCCCGATGATCTGGTCGGCGTCGGTGACCACTACAGCGTCGCCGCAGCGTTGGAACATCTCCGCCGCCGCCTCGCTCACCGTCCGGTCGACGGGCACCGCAGGTGCCGGCTTGCGGGCGACGTCGCTCGCGGTGGGTGGCCGACCGCGCAGGGACCGCGCGGCCAACCGCCACACGATGTCGGCCTCGTGCAGGAGACCGACGCAGCGGCCGTGGTCCATCACCGGGAGGTGGTGGACCCCCGCACCGACCATCAACTGCAGCGCCGCATCGACCTCCGTCGACGCGACCACCGCAAGGACGCGCGAGGTCATCACGTCCCGCACTGGTCGGCGGCCGAGGATGTCGTTGCGTACGCCGGTGGCAGTCCGGTCGTTACTCGACTCGGGCGTGGCCGGCTCGGTCATGTCTTCCTCCCGGTGGACGACCCATTTGCCCCACGGCTCGGCGTCGCGGCTCGGCGTCACGACGCCGTGGCGCAGATGGTCTCGACGAAATGACCGACCCTCTCCTCTGGCAGGTTCCGGCCCAGATCTGCCTCGGAGATCATTCCGACGACCCGGTGGTTGTCCAGGACTGGCAGCCGGCGGACCCGGTGGTCTTCCATCATGTGGAGAACCTCGTCGACGTCGCTCTCGGCGTCGATCGTGAACGGAATGCCCTGCGCGAGTTCACCTGCTGTGAGCTCGGCCGGGTTCCGCCCCGCGGCCACGCATTTCAGGACGATGTCGCGGTCGGTGATGATTCCCTTCAGCCGGTCGTCGTCACCGCAGATCGGCAACGCGCCGACGTCGAGCTCACGCATTCGCCGCGCCGCGTTATCCAGGGTTTCGCGTTCTCCGATGCATTCGACGCCGACATGCATGATGTCGCGTGCCTTTGTCATGATTGGCCCCCTCAGGATTGCCCTCTGCTGATCGGGATGTGCCTGGCCGGCGCCTGCTGCCGTCCTGCTTTCACTCCGACACGGATTTCCAGAATTCCGTTGTCGTACCGCGCCCGCACGTCGTCCTCGTCGGCGTCACGGGGGAGTTGGACGGTCCGCTCGAAAGTGCCATAACGAAACTCCGACCGGTTCACGTCCTTTTTCACCTCGCGCCGTTCGACCCGCAACTGGAGCATTCCGTCGGCCACCGAGATGTCGACGTCCTTGTCCGGATCAAGACCGGGAACTTCCGCCCGCACGACGTACTGACCCTCGTCGGCGTAGTCCTCGACCCGGATTCCCTGCCGGCCGCCGAACTGCTTGAGAAATGGCTTCGAGAACTCGTCCTCGAACCGGGAGCGCAAGCCGCTCCCGCGGGTCGTTCCGTGTTTCGACATCGCTGTCACTGCGACCGCCTCTCCTCCTGGTCGTCCTGGCTACGCGCATGGATGGCCATGGTCGCGACCACCTCGCTTCTTCAGGCCACCGGACGAAGGCGTCGCCGTGCAGAGGCGAGCGGGGGGATTTCTGAGGGACCTTCGCCCACTTGGCCGACAGCGGCCGCAGAGCGGGCGAGATCGTCACGCGGGGAGGTCCCGAGCCGATGTCCGAAGTGTTACTTTCGTACGGAGAAGCTCCGTATTTCCCTCCGCGAGGCCGGCGACAGCAACCAGCGTTTCTCGACGAGGAGGTCGAGGCCCGTGCCCATCGGATTCCTGCAACGTGAGCGCACCATCGCACCGCCGGGCTGGAGCCGGTGGCTCATCCCGCCTGCGGCGTTGTCCATCCACCTGGCGATCGGACAGGCGTACGCGTGGAGTGTGTTCAAGCTCCCCCTCGAGAGTTCGCTCGAC
>JBOHED010000198.1:0-6253 GCA_050700915.1 Actinopolymorphaceae bacterium
GCCGCGGCGGCCTGGTCGATCCAGGGCCGCGGATCGGTCTGTCGTGCCTGGTCGGACATCACCGCGAACGCCAGCATCGCGCCGTCCTTCGTGGTAGCGACGCCGGCGAGGGAGGACACGCCGCTCAGGCTGCCGGTCTTGGCGCGGACGATGCCGACACCCGGCGCCGCCGCGTCGCCGGTGAACCGGTCGTCCAGGCTGCCGGTGTACCCGGCCACGGGAAGGCCGGTCAGCACCGCACGCAGGTCGGGGAACTCCGGCCGTGCGGCCGCCGCGAGCGTCTGGGTGAGGACGTCCGCGCTGAACCGGTTGTCGCGCGACAGCCCGCTTCCGTCGTACAGCCTGATCCGGTCGGTGCCTGCCACGCCCAGCCGACCGAGCACGGTCTTGATCGCGCTCGCCGCCCCTGCGAACGTCGCCGGCCGGCCTTCGGCGACGGCGACGTGGCGGGCGAGGACCTCGGCGCCGTCGTTGTCGCTGATGAGCAGGACGTGCTCGACGATGTCGGCGAGCGGTGGAGAGGCGACGGCGGCGAGCTCGCGGGCCTTCGCGGGTGCCTTGCCACGCTTCGGTTCGCCGCGCACCGGGATCCCGGCCTTCCGCAGTGCCTGGACGTACGCCTGGGCAGCGGCCATCGCCGGGTCCGAGGCGCGCGGCCGGTGGGACGGCCAGGAGACCTTTGCCTCATCGACCCAGAGCGCGGAGACGGGGGCGACCACACCGGTCGGGACGTACTGGCTCTCCCAGGTCGGGCTCACCGGCTCACGGAACAGCGTGTCGTCGACGCGGACCGTCACCTGTGTCGTGCCGGACGCGCGCAACTGTCGGGCCGTGCGTACGGCCAGATCGTCGATCGTCACCGCTGCCGCCGACGTGCGGGTGGCATCGGTGGCCCGCGCTCGGGCGGCCGCGGTCGCCAGGAGCGGGTCGCCACCGCCGACGAGCACCACCTCGCCCGGCTTGGCGCCGGCCACCGCCGTCGTCCTGAACCGGTGGTCGGGGCCCAGTGCGGCGAGGACCGCGGTGCTCGTGAGGATCTTCGTCGTGGACGCCGGGATGTAGGCACCGGTGGGGTCCTTGCCGTAGAGGAGCTTGCCGGTACGGAGGTCACGGACGGCCACGGAGGCGTGCGGGCCGAGGTTGGCGGGACCGACCGCCGCCGCGAGAGCCTCCGCCAGGCCGGCACTGGTGGGGACGACCGACTGGTCGGCGAGGGTGTGCAACACCGGACCGGCGGGCGGCCTGGTGGGGGTGGGCTTCGCCGTCGGCGCCCGCCCGGCGGCCGGCGAGGCCGCGCTGGGATCGGGCCCTCCGGCAGCGTCGGCCCAGCCGAACGTCACACCACCGGTGTAGACCGCGGCGGCCCCCGCTCCGACGGCCGCCACGACGAGCAGACCCACCATCATGAGCGCGACCCGGCCGCGAGATCGCTTCGGATGTTCAGTCACGCTTGGCTCCGGCCCTTCCCCTGTCCACACTGCGATACCCCGGTGTCCACCCTGCGTACGCCGGCCAGGAACGCCGGCGAGCGCTCGTGACGCCCCGGTACGCCGGGTCGCCGGCCAACGCCCTCCCGCACCGTTTACCCCCGGTGGACGGACCTTACGTGCCGGCCCCGACACCGCGATACACGGGCGCCCTGGAAAGCTGGGGACCGGCAAGATCCTCGGACTCGAATCGGGAATGACAGGGCAGGAGCGGGTGTGGACGTCGACGTGACGATCGAGATTCCCAAAGGTCAGCGGAACAAGTACGAGATGGACCATGCGACCGGGCGGATCCGGCTCGACCGGACGCTCTTCACCGCGACGCAGTACCCCGCCGACTACGGGTTCATCGAGCACACCCTCGGCCAGGACGGCGACCCGCTCGACGCGCTCGTCCTGTTGCAGGAGCCGACGTTTCCCGGCTGCCTGATCCTCTGCCGCCCGCTCGGGATGTTCCGGATGCGCGACGAGAAGGGCCGGGACGACAAGGTGTTGTGCGTACCCTCGAACGATCCGCGGCTCGAACACCTCCGCGAGATCGACCAGGTGCCGGAGTTCGACCGGCTGGAGATCGAGCACTTCTTCACCGTCTACAAGACACTCGAGCCGGGGAAGTCGGTCGAGGGCGCGACCTGGGTCGGCCGTACGGAGGCGGAGGCGGAGATCGTCGCCTCGCAGCAGCGCCTGCGGGACGCTGCACAGGCCCACGAGTGACGTGGAGGCCGCGCGAGGTCGGCGTCCCCGCTGCCGCCGCCCCCTTATTGGATGAGGGGACCCCTCCGCCAATAGGTCCGTGTGAGGGGCGCCTTCCTCCAAACAGCGTTCGCGTGAGGGGCGCATTCCCACAGACAGCGTTCACGTGAGGGGACCCCTCATCAAGCCGGCGTTCGCGTGAGGAACCCTTCAACCAGAATGCTCGACGTCTCCGCCGGGGACGATGGCCCCTCGAGGATGGAGGACAGTGACAATGGCTCTCACAGTCGACGAGCGTGAGCAGTACCTGGCAGCGCCGCACATCGCGGCTCTGGCGATCGCATCGGGCACGGATCGCGGACCCCTGACCGTGCCGATGTGGTATCAGTACACGCCGGGTGGCGAGGCGTGGATCCTCACCGGAGTCGACTCCCGCAAGACCGCGCTCATCAAGGCGGCCGGGAGGTTCACGCTGATGGTGGACCGGGATACCCCGACCATGCGGTACGTCTCCGCCGACGGTCCGGTGACCCGGATCGTGCCCGGGACGACGGAACACCTGTGGGAGATGGCGGGACGGTACGTTCCGGAGGAGAAGCTCGCGGGATACGTCGAGGTCGCCCTTGCTGAGCACGGTGAGCAGGTCGCCATCTTCATGCGCCCCGAGCGCTGGCTCTCCTCCGACCTCGGCAGTCTCTGACCCAGCCGGCCGGCCGACGGCGCACGGCCGTCAGCTCAGGCGGGCGGCTCACGCGAGCGGCTCACGCGGGCGGCTCAGGCGAGGTAAGGCGGACGAGGTCGCCCGCCTTCGCGTTCAGGCGTACGGACGCATCACCGCAGTTGACCGCGAGCGCGAGCCGGCCGTCGGAGTCGAGGTAGACGACCAGCTCTCCCTCCGCGACATCACTGAACGTCCGCCCCACCTGGGCTCGGTCCGACACCTCACCCACCCGCACCTCGACCTCGCCCCCGACCCCGGCGCCGACCTCGCCTCCAGCACCGAGTGCACCGACTGCGGCGAGCTCAGCGGGTCCGCCGGCCAGTTGGACGTTGCCGAACCGGTCGAGGTAGGTGACCTCCGCTGTCAGCGCGTCGTCGGTGAGGTCGCAGCGTGGCACCGGCAACCGGACCAGCTCTTCCGGTGGCAGGGCCTCACCCACCCGAGCGACCGACCCGCCGCTCGCGAGATGCCCGGCAACGGGCGCGAACACATCCCTGCCGTGGAACGTCGGATCGACGTCGGGACGCCAGAGCGCGACATTGGTGAGGGCGTACGCCTGACGCACACCGCCGAGGACCTCGGCCGCCGGGACGAGCAGGCCGTTGTCGGGTCCGAGGAGCAGGCTGGTGCCGGCCACCAGCGCGACTCCGCGGCGCGACGTACCCACCCCCGGATCGACGACGGCGACGTAGATCGCCGACGGGAGGTGGCGCGCCACCCGGGCGAGCACCGCGGCACCGTGCCGGACGTCCTGCGGCGGCACATCGTGGCTCACGTCGAGCACCCGCGCGTCAGGCGCGGCACGGGCGAGGATTCCGTGGCACACGGCGACAAAGCCGTCCCTGGTGCCGTAGTCGGTGAGGAACGCGATGAGGCTGCGCATGAGGCTCCCATCGTTTCAGCATGGTGAGCGTTTCAGCATGGACAGCGTTTCAGGGCGCGCCCCGGCTCCAGCAGGGCGGCGTGCAACGGGAACGCGCCCCAGTCACCCAGCTCCGGGAAGCTCAGCTGACCCGCGCCGCGTGGGTGGGCGTCCCCATGTACCACAGGGACCGCAACTCGACATCGCGTCCGGGTCGTGGCGCGTGGATCATCCGCCCGTGCCCGAGGTACATCGCGACGTGGTAGATCGTGTTCGAGTCCGAGGGATCGTTGGCCCAGAAGACGAGGTCACCACGACGGAGCGCGGACAGCCGGATCGAGGTCGACTGCCAGTACTGCCCACGGGCGAAGTGTGGCATCGACACCCCCGCTGCCGCCCACGCCCGCATCGTGAGTCCCGAGCAGTCCCAGCTGCCCGGGCCGTCGGCGCCGAAAACGTACGGCTCACCGAGCTGGGCGAGTGCGTACCTCGCCGCACGCTCGCGCTGGCTAGCGGACGGACCACCTCCGCCATCGGGAGGCGGGTCGTCGGGCCCTCGGCGTCCATCCCGTTTGCGGGCATCTTCCGCGCGCTGCCGGGCTTCGCGTTCGAGCGCCTGCTGGCGGGCGGTCGCGAGCCGCACCGACACCCGTTCGAGTCGCGCGAGCCGGGCCAGCAACGTCCGTTTCTGACCTGCGAGCGTGTCGACCGACCGCGACTGTGCGGCGAACGCGGCCGTCACCCGCTGCCTGGCGGTGTTCGCCGCGACGGCGCTTCTGCGACCGGAGTCGAGGGCGTCCCGCGCCTGGGCGTCGAAGACCTCCGACACCGACTGGCTCGCGCGCAGCGCTTCGTACCGGCTCGCCGCCGACGACGACACCATGGACACGGTGGCCACCTGATCGAGCAACGCATCCGGTCCGGCGGCCTCCATGTAGCTCGACATCGCGCCGAGTCCGGGATCGAGGCGGTAGGTCGCTGCCGCCACCTCTGCCACCGCCTGCCGCCGTTGTTCTGTCGTACGCCTTGCTGCCGTTGCCTGCGCGGCGGTCTTTCGCGCGGCGTCCTCGGCCTGCGTACGCCGGTGGACCGCGGTGCTGTAGGTCTCCACCGCCTGCTGGGCGGCGATGTCGAGCCGGCGGAGACGGTTGTCCGCACGGGCGAGCCGTGCCTGGACCTGCCCGACGGAGGAGGCCGCCGCCCGCGTACGCAGCTTCGCGTCCTGGACCTGCTGGGAACTCGGCGCCGACCCACTGCTGCCCGACTCCGAGTCGGGTTCCGCGGACGCTCCTGCCGGTAGGCCAACGACGAGCACACCGGCGAGGGCGAGTGCGGCCGCCCGCGTCGAGTGTCGTGCGCCCCGCACAGCTTGCGGAGCCGGTGTCGCTCGCGGCGCTCCTGCTCCCCGGTCCACCACGTCGCCTCTCTTCGTACGTAAGACAGAAGGACGTGTGAGCTCGACTGCAAGCAAGCTGGGCGAACACGACCTGACTGCCTCGATACGTACCTACGCCGCGCAGCGCGCGAAACGCGTCCCGAAGGGGTCATCGGCGGCGAACCGGGTGCCCAGGCTGAAGCACAGGAGTGTCTTTTCCTCACCTGGGCGGGTCGGCGATGGCACCCGGCAGCGAGGGGATCCCTTGCGGGTATGGCACTGCGTACCTGCGGGCGCGGTCCGGCGTCGATGGGTGGACACCTGAGGTGGGACGGTGAGTGAAGAGATACCCGCGCTGCGAAGGAGCCCTCGCGGGCTGAAGCGGGTGGGCGGGCTGTGGGGCGAGACCCTGGCGGAATTCCTGGGTACCTTCGTCCTCATCCTCTTCGGCGACGGAGCCATAGCGATGGCGGTCGCCGGGCTGCCGGGCTCGGGGCGGACCGCTGGACCGACGACCTTTCTGGTGGGCGCGGGCGACTGGCTCCTCATCGCGTTCGGGTGGGCGTTCGCGGTGACGTTCGGTGTGTACGTCGCGGGTGGCGTCAGCGGGGCACACATCAATCCCGCCGTCACGCTCGGCTTCGCAGTGCGCCGGCAGTTCCCGTGGTCGAAGGTCGGTCCGTACGTCGTCGCCCAGGTGCTCGGCGCGTTCGCCGGAGCCGCAGTCGTCTACGCGGTGTACGAGTCGGCGATCAACGCCTTCAACGCAGCCGATCACACGCCAAGGGGGTCCGGCGAGGCCCTGAGTACGTTCTCGATCTTCGCGACAGTGCCGGCCGGCTACTTCCACGGTAGCTGGGTCGGGCCGTTTGTCGACCAGGTCGTGGGAACCGCCCTGCTGCTGTTGCTCATCGCAGCCGTCATCGACCGGCGCAACATGGCGGTGCAGGCGAACATGGGGCCGTTCATCATCGGCCTCATCGTCGGCGCGATCGGCATTTCGTACGGCGCGAACGCGGGATACGCCATCAACCCCGCCCGTGACTTCGGACCGCGCCTCTTCGCGTGGCTGGCGGGTTGGGGTGAGACCGCGTTACCTGGTACGGATCCGGGGG
>JBOHED010000199.1:0-2266 GCA_050700915.1 Actinopolymorphaceae bacterium
GGAGAAGGCCATGCCCGGCTACGGCATCCGGGTGCCGGACCGGCAGCTGGCGTGCGTACCGGTCGAGTCGCCGGAAGGCCAAACGTACCTCGGTGCGATGGCGGCGGCGGCCAACTACGCAAGGGCAAATCGGCAACTGCTGGGTGAGGCGACCCGTCGGGTCTTCGACCGGATCACCGGCCGCGGCCTCGACCTCGTCTACGACATCTCGCACAATCTCGCGAAGATCGAGACCCATCAGGTGGCGGGCGAGGCGCGCCGGCTCTGTGTGCACCGCAAGGGTGCGACGAGGGCGTTGCCGCCGGGGCATCCCGACCTGCCGGCGGACCTGCGGGGCGTCGACGGCGCCGGGCAGCCGGTGTTGATTCCGGGATCGATGGGGACGGCGTCGTACGTCCTGACCGGTGTCGACGGCGGGCCGGCGTTCGCGTCCACCTGTCACGGTGCGGGCCGGATGCTGAGCCGGCACCAGGCCGCCAAGGTGATCCGCGGCCAGGAGTTGCGCAACCGCCTGGAGGCGCAGGGCATTGCGGTGCGAGGGGCGTCGTGGCGTGGGCTCGCCGAGGAGACACCCGAGGCGTACAAGGACATCGACGCGGTGATCGACGCCGCGACCGGTGCGGGTCTTGCCAGACCGGTGGCCCGTCTGCTCCCCATCGGCGTCGTCAAAGGCTGACTGGCGGCGTCGTCGACCCCCGCCAGTGGCCGTCATAAAGGGGATGCGGGCGCGCCACGCCCCCGCGCATGATGTGCCGATGGAGGCGACCGGTTCGAGAACAGTCGGCGTCAGCGAACTCCGCACATTGCTCGCGCCCTTCGGCCTGGGCGAGGTCCACGGCGTCACGGCGATCCAGCGGTCGTTCCGTGCACACCGCCTGGAGACGTCCCGAGGCAGGTTCGTCCTGTCGGTGTTCGGGCCCGAGATGACTCGGGACCACCTTCACGCGATGCAGGACGTACGCAGGGAGCTGGCAGGTCGCGGCCTTCCCGTCGTACCCGCGCTCAGTACCGCCGACGGCGACATCGTGGTGCAGGTACGCGGCCGGTGGGCACAGGTCCAGCCATGGGTCGACCACGACGGGCACGCCACCGACTGGCCAGCCGTTGCCGCCGGGGCCGGCACGCTCGGCGCCGTGCACGACGCGATGGCGACGTGCACGGCCGTGCCCGACCAGCCGAACTCCCCGTGGCGGTGGCCGAAGACGCAGGCCGAGCGCCTGGACCGCGAGGGCCCCGCCCTCGTGGCAGCGGGCCGGAGCAGCGGCCTGGACATCGCCGGCGCCGTGGCATCGGCCGAACGAATTCTCGCGCTGCTCGCCAGCCATGGCGCCCTCACGGCCGGACGTACGCCCGTCCAGCTCACCCACGGCGACTTCCAGGGCCGCAACGTCCTCATGCGCGGACGAGACGTCGCCGCGGTGATCGACTTCGACGACCTGGAATGCCGGCCACGCCTGTTCGACCTCGCCTGGCCCCTGGTGTTCTGGCGCTTCTTCGGTGCGGGCGAACCGCGGTGGTCCGGTGCCGACTGGAGGGCCGCGGCTGCCTGCTGCGAGGCGTACGCCCAAGGAACCCGCCAAGCGCCCGACGCGGCGGAGTGGATCCAGCTCCCGCTGCTGATGGCGGCGATTCCCGCGTACGGAGTCGCACAGGCCTTCGACGAGTCCGGTCCAGCGGCGGAGGTGGCCGCGTTCGCCCGGGCACTTCCGTTCGCCGAAGCAGTGGCGAACGACCCGGGCGCGGCTCTCACCCGGATGCTCCCCTGACGGAGGGGCCTGGGAGTTCGCCACAGGGGCGCCCTGCTCCAACCGGGCGTTACGTGAGGGGCACCCTCGACCAATAGGTTCGCGACAGGGGCGCCCTCATCCAACATGCACTTGCGAGGGCTCAGACGTCCAACGTGACGGCGCACGCCCAGCCGTCGGGGTTCTCGTCGAATCGCAGCCCGTGCAGGGAAACCGCCTTCGGCACCGCGCCGATCAGCTCGGCCTGATCGATGCCGGTGACCTCGAACCTCACGTCGTACCCCTGCTCCTCCGCCCGCTCGACGGTCGCCCGGAGCGGGAGGACGGCGGCGGTCTCCATGAGGTAGATGACCTCGCTCAGCACTTCGACGAGCAGGTCCTCGTCGCCGTCCTCAGCGACCTCGAAGACGGCGACGTCGGTCGGTGTCGCCGACGCGAGGTCCGCGAACGTCTCCACCATCGCGGTCACGGTTTCGGCGATGCAAAGCTCTCGCGTCGGCGCCCACGCCTCGATCCGGGCG
>JBOHED010000200.1:0-11371 GCA_050700915.1 Actinopolymorphaceae bacterium
GGGTTCTGGCGCCTGTCAATGACCTCTTGACGGGCGCGCAGGCGAAGCTTGACTGCGCGGAGGTGCGCAGCGATGGGTAGCTCCACACCCCCGCGTAGAGGCCTTTCCCCGTTGCGGATACCGCCAACCACGCCGTCCCGAAGGCTGGCCGGTGGCTAGCTATGCCGGCGCCGACTTGTGCAGGGCATCGGCATGGTGGGCCACGCCGTGGGCGCACGCCGTGATGAAACCCGCGAGTACTCGGCGATAGAGCCAGCCGGTTCCCGGCACCTTGGCGTCGAATGTCGAGCGCCAGCGGATATGTGTCCCACCGTCGTCCGGTTCGAGATCGACGTCGGCACGGTAGTCGCGCAGCGGAAGACCGCTCAGCAGGGTGTACGACAGGCGGTGCCCGGGCCTCAGTTCCACCAGCTGCTCCCGCGAGGTCGCCCACCTGCTGCGGAAGACCCGGACGGCGCCGACGCTCTCGCCGCCGCTGTCGCCGGGCCGTTCCAATTCGAACGCGAGCATCGGCGACCACCGCGGCCAACTCGCACCGTCGGCGAGTAATGCGTACACCGTGGCGGGCGGGGCGCTGGAGCGTGCGCGGACATCGACCTCATGCCGACCCATGGCTCTCCTCCAAGAACGTGGCAGAGTGTGTACCAGATGGTACATGTACCATCTGTTACGCGACAGAGTCGAACGCCGACGGGAGCGTGGGTGAGGTGCCGAAGGTGACCACCAGGGAAGAACGCGGCGGCGAGGCAGCGGCCGGCCCGGCCGGGAGTCCGGCCAGAGACCGGCTGCTCGCAGCGGCGGTCGAGCATGTCGCCGCCACCGGCGTCAACAACCTCAGCTTGCGCCAGCTCGCGGCGGCGATCGGCACCAGCCACCGGATGCTCGTCTACCACTTCACGTCCAAGCGTGGGCTGCTGGTGGAGGTCGTCCGCGCCGTCGAACGGCAGCAGCGGGACGCGCTCGCGGAGCTACGCCGCGACCTCGACGCGGGTGCGTGCACCTACGCCGCCGTGGGCGTGGACGCGGATGTGGGCAGCGCTGCGGACGGCACCGCGGTCGAGCTCGGCCTGCGCTTCTGGCGGCGACTGACCGATCCGGTGCTCGGCCCACAGGAGCGGCTGTTCTTCGAGATCTACGGCCACGCGTTGCAGGGCGACCCGGTATGCGCGCCGTTCCTCGACGAGGTGGTCAGCGCCTGGTTGGACACCATCACCGTGCTGATGCGTCGACTCGGCGTCGGTGAGGCCGCGGCGCCAGCACAGGCGCGGGTCGCACTCGCGGTCACCCGGGGACTGCTGCTGGACCTGCTGACCACCGGCGACCGGGAAGGCGTCGACGCGGCGATGGCCGCGTTCATGGCAACGTACGCAGGGCCTCGGGGCTGACAGCGCCGGCGGCGGGCGCTCAGCTACCGGACTTGCGGCGGAATGAGCGACGCCCGGTCGTCGGACCGAACCCGTCGTGGACCTTCGAGCCGCCCTTGCCACCCTCGCCGGAGCGCTGTTCGGTCTGGTGCTTCTGCTTGCGCTGCAGGCTCTCGCGGAACTTCCGGCGTACGTCGTCGGTCGAGTCCGTGGTTTCCTCGTCGCTCGCGTCGGCGGGCGGAGCCGTTGCCGCGGAGTCGGGTTCGGACTCGGCAGCGGGCTCCTGGGCGGCGGAGTCCTTTGGTGCCTGGGCAGCCGCCTTGGACGCCCTGCGACGCTGCTGATCTTGGCCGGCCATACGTACAGCCTGGCATGCTTCGGCCCGGGATGCGAACCCGATACGGCCTGGCGCACCCGAGCAGCCCGAAGGGCCGCATTGGCGGGTTGTCGATCGGCTGTTCGGTCAGCCCGAAATCGTGAGGTCACCCGTGTTTGGATTTTTGCCCTGCGGGCAGCATGCCCCCGTAACCTGCAGGCGGGGGATCTTCGGTGGCGACCGTTCAATCGCCAGCACACGAGGCGTCGGTAACGCCTTCGGGACGTTCGCTGGGCACGATCATCGTCAGCTGGATCACCTCCACCGACCACAAGGTCATCGGGAAGCTCTATCTCGCGACGTCGTTCGCGTTCTTTCTGGTGGCGGGCCTGATGGCCATGCTGATGCGGGCGGAACTCGCGGCGCCCGGCATGCAGGTGCTCGGCACCGCCAAAGGGCCGGAGATCTACAACCAGCTTTTCACCATGCATGGCACGATCATGCTCCTGCTGTTCGCCACGCCACTGTTCGTCGGATTCGCGAATGTCATCATGCCGCTGCAGATCGGCGCGCCGGACGTGGCGTTTCCGAGGCTGAACATGCTCAGTTACTGGATGTTTCTGTTCGGTGGGCTGATCGTCCTGGCAGGTTTCCTCACACCGAACGGTCCGGCGGCCTTCGGCTGGACCGGATACGCCACGCTCAACAGCGTCGTCCATTCGCCGACCATCGGTGCCGACCTGTGGGTGATGGGTCTCTATCTCGCCGGCCTCGGCACCATTCTCGGCGGCGTCAACTTCATCACGACGATCATGTGCCTCCGCGCGCCGGGCATGACGATGTTCCGAATGCCGATCTTCAGCTGGAACACCCTGATCACCAGCGTGATGGTCATCATGGCGTTTCCGATGCTGGCGGGAGCACTGCTCGAACTCGAAGCCGACCGGCGGCTCGGTGCGCACATCTACGACGCCGCGCACGGCGGGCCGATTCTCTGGCAGCACCTGTTCTGGTTCTTCGGCCATCCAGAGGTCTACATCATCGCGCTGCCGTTCTTCGGCATCGTCACCGAAGTGATACCGGTATTCAGTCGCAAACCCCTCTTCGGCTACGCCGGCATGGTCGCGGCGACGATCGGCATCGCGTTGCTGTCGATGGCAGTGTGGGCGCACCACATGTTCGCAACGGGGAGCGTCTACCTTCCGTTCTTCTCGCTGATGAGCTTCTTCATCGCCATCCCGACCGGCATCAAGTTCTTCAACTGGATCGGCACCATGTGGCGCGGCTCCCTGTCCTTCGAGACGCCCATGCTCTGGTCGATCGGGTTCCTGGTGACCTTCCTGTTCGGTGGCATGACCGGGGTGATCCTCGCGTCGCCGCCGCTGGACTTCCAGGTCACTGACACCTACTTCGTGGTCGGGCACTTCCACTACGTCGTCTTCGGAACAGTCGTGTTTGCGATGTTTGCCGGTTTCTATTTCTGGTGGCCGAAGATGACCGGACGCATGCTCGACGAAACCCTCGGAAAGGTCCATTTCTGGACACTCTTCGTCGGATTCCACACGACATTTCTGGTCCAGCACTGGCTGGGAGCAGAGGGAATGCCACGAAGGTACGTCGACTACCTCCCGCAGGACGGCTTCACGACTCTCAACGTCATCTCGTCGGTCGGTGCGTTCCTGCTCGGGATGTCGACGCTGCCGTTTCTGCTCAACGTGGTTCTCTCCCGCCGCAACCCGCCGGTGGGAGCCGACGACCCGTGGGGCTGGGGACGGTCCCTGGAATGGGCGACGTCGTGCCCACCTCCACGGCACAACTTCACGTCGATGCCGCGGATCCGGTCAGATAGCCCTGCATTCGAACTTCATCACCCGGAGATTACGCGACTCGAATTTGAGCAATACAACAGGAGGAGCACACCAGAACTCTGATGCTTGGCAATTCCTGGGGCCTTCAAGGGGAAGAGGAGTAGGAACCAATGGAGCAGAACTACACGCTCGATGTGTCGCCCGGCGTTGAGTCCGCGCCGCAGGATGCCGCCGCCGACGGCTCGGCTGCCAGCATCCCGGTCCAGCGGGCCGAGGCCGACGGGCCCTTGGGCGTCGTGAAGGCCGGGCGTGGGCGCCCGTCCTTGGGAGGACAGGGCAGGTCGCCGCAGGTGACGTTCCGGGCGCCGCCGTCGTTGCGTGCGCAGGCGGAGGAGCGCGCGGCCCGCGACGGGAAGACCGTGTCGCAGCTGGCGAGAGAAGCCTTCGAGATGTACCTCACCAGTTGATACCGGTGGGTGCGTACGTACGTTCCATCATCCGACATTGAGCGAACTGAACACCTCGGCGGAGCGGCCCGCCCCCGCCGACGACACACGCCCATTCCCCACGATGCACGGTGAATCGACCGTGCATCGTGGGGAATGATCACGTTTGGGTGATCATTCCCGGCGCGGGACTGTGTTCCGGCAGTCAACTGGCGCGCGGCGGGTGAGAGATCTGCATCGTCTGCGCGTGTTCGTTGGGAGCGTCCTTGGCGGCGGAGCGCAGCCACATCCGCCGGTACGGCCCGCTGGCATGGATCAGGTCGGTCGGCGCACCGCGCTGGACCACCCGGCCACCGGCCAACACGATGATCTCGTCCACCACGCTGAGGCCGGCCAGTCGGTGCGTGACGAGCAGCGTCGTCCGGCCCTGAGTCGCCACCAGCAGGTCCCGCATCAGACCGGACGCCGTCGCGTCGTCGACGTGGGCGGTCGGCTCGTCCAGCAGCAGGATGGCCGGATCGGCGAGCAGCGTACGGGCGAGTGCGAGGCGCTGGCGTTCACCGCCGGAGAGCCGGACGCCGCGTTCACCCACCGACGTGTCGAGGCCCAGTGGAAGTCTGCCGACCCAGCGCCACATCCGGGCCCGCTCCAACGCCGTGGTCAGCTGCTCCTCGGTCGCGTCCGGACGGCCGAGCAGCAGGTTGTTGCGGATCGTCGCGTCGAACAGATGCGCGTCCTGGGCGCACGCGGCGATCGCGGCCCGCCGCGCCCCGTCCTCCAGCTCGGCCAGGTCGACGCCCTCACCGGCGGCGCCGACGAGCCTGACGCTCCCCTTCTCCGGTGGCAGGAAGCCCAGGATCGCGGTCACGAGCGTGCTCTTCCCGGCGCCGCTCTCGCCGACGATCGCCACCCGTTTCCCGGGCGCGAGCGTCAGGTCGATGTCGTACAACGTGGGTGCCGCGGCACCCAGCCACCGCACCGTCAGGTCACGGATCTCCAGCGTCAGCGAACCGACAGGCACCGGCTGGTGGCCGTCGTCCGCGGCCGGCCGCGGCAGGTCGGCGAGTGCACGGAGCTGGTCGATCGCGCGGAGCCCGCGGGCAAGCTGCTGGAACGCCGCCGGCAGCGGAGTCGCCACCTCGAACGCCGCGAGGGCCGTCACGGCCAGCACCGGAAGGAGTACCCCGGACACCTGACCCGACTGGACGGCCGGGATGCCCACCAGCAACTCCCCGAGCGCCGTCAGCCCCGCCACCGCGGTCGTCATGGCCGCCGCGGCCGCGGCCCCGCCAGCGGTCTGCTTCGCCCGCGTCGTGAGGTCGGTGTCCTCGGCATCGAGGCGTTCGAGCCAGCGATGGGTGGCGCCGTGAGCGGCCAGGTCCGCCAGGCCGCCGAGAAGTTCCACGACGGAACCGGTGAACGTCCCCCGGGCCGGGGCCACCCGCCGGTCGGCCACCTTCGCGGCCCTGAGCGCCACCAGCGGCGTGACGACACCGGCGAAGAGCAGCCCGGCCGCGAGGACCGCGCCACCAGCCGGAAGGAACGAGGCGAGGACCACCGAGGCCGCCGTACCGCTGACCAGGGCGACGCCGATCGGGAGCAGGCCACGGACCAGCAGATCCTGGACGGCATCGACGTCATGGACCAGCCGGGAGAGCGCGTCGCCGCTGTGCAGCCGCCCCAGTCCCGCCGGCGCCGCCACCTCCAGGTCGTCATAGACCCGCACCCGCGTCCGCGCCATCACCCGGAACGCCGCATCGTGGCTGATCAGCCGCTCGACGTAGCGGAGGATGCCCCGACCCACACCGAACGCGCGTACGCAGATGATGGCCACCGTCAGGGTCACGAGCGGCGGCTGCCCCGCGGCCCGCGCCACCAGATAGGCCGACGTGGCGGCGAGCCCGATCGCACAGCCCATCGCCGCCGAGCCCAGAACGGCCGCACCGCACAGCCGGATCAGCTCGGGCCTGGCGGCGCGGACCAGCCAGCGGAAGGAACTCGGCCGCCGGACCGTCGCCCGCCGGTCGGAGCCGCGCTGGCTCATGACGTCTCGCCGTTCGGTGCTGAGGCGGGAACTCCCAGGCGAAGCAGCCGGTCCAGGCGTACGACGTGATGACACAACCGCAGCAGCCCCGGCCGATGGGTGACGAGGACCACGGTGCGTCCGGACAGGACGCCCGGAAGTGCCCGCACCAGCGCGGACTCGGTCTCGGGATCGACGCCCTCGGTCGGCTCGTCGAGCAGCAGCAGGGGCGCGTCCCGCAGCAAGGCACGCGCGAGCGCGACCCTGCGACGTTGGCCGGCCGACAGGCCCAGCCCGCGTTCGCCGATCTCCAGGCTCATCGAGACGTCGACGGCCGCCGACCGTCCCGTGCTGGCGATGGCGCGGGAGTCGGCGTGCGGATCACGCAGCGCGATGTTGTCGGCGACGGTCCCGGCGAAGAGCACCGGATCCTGCGGAAGCCAGCCGACCCGGCTTCGCCACGCCTCCACGTCGAACGTCGTCAGGTCGGTGTCGTCGACGAGGACCCGACCGCGGTCGGGTGTCACGAAGCCGAGCAGCAGGGCGAGCACCGTCGACTTGCCCGCACCGCTCGGGGCGACGAGACCGGTGACCTGTCCCGGCGCGAGCTCCATCGACAGGTCCTCGAGCGGTGGGTGCGCCCGGTCGGCGCCGAGGACGGTGACGTCGTCGAGCCGGATCGCCGCGGTCCGCGGATCGGGAACCGGCTGGTGGTAGTGGCCGGTACGCGCTGATGCGTTGGCGGGACCCGGCCGGTCCACCCCGGCGACCGGTTGCTCGATGACGCCGAACACCTCCGCCGCCGCGCTGAGCCCTTCCGCGCTGGCGTGATAGTGGGCCGCGCCCTGACGCAGCGGCCAGTACGCCTCCGGTACCAGCAGCAGAACGAAGAGCGCGGTCCGCAGGTCCAGGTCCCCGCCCGCGACCCGTACGGCGACCGCGACCGCCACGAGGACGATCGACACGGCGGCCGTCAGCTCGAGTGCCAGCGACGTCAGGAACGCCACCCGCATCGTCGACAGGCTCGCCCGGCGCTGCTGGTCCGCGAGGCGGGCGATGATCCCCGACTGTGCCCTTGACCTGCCGAAGGCCTTGAGCGTTCCCAGCCCGGACAGGATGTCGAGGAAGTGGTGGGCAAGAGCGTGCAGCGAGTCCCACTGCCGATCGATCCGCCGCCGCGTCGCGATGCCGACGAGAACCATGAACGCAGGGATCAGCAGCACGGTCACGACCACCACGAGCGCACTCGCCCGGTCGGTGCCAGCCAGCATCGCGATCACCGCGGCCGGGATCAGCCCGGCGAGAACCAGCTGAGGCAGGTACCGCGAGAAGTACGCGTCCAGCGCGTCGATGCCGCGGGTCGTGAGGCTCGCCAGCGCTCCGCTGCGTTCACCGGCCAGCCAGCGCGGTCCCAGGCGTACGACATGGCGCAGGAGGTGCTGCCGCAACTCCTGCTTGACGGCGGAGGACGTGCGGTTGGCCGCGACCTCGGCCGCCCAGGCCAGCAGCGCCCGGGCGCAGATCGTGAGGAGCAGGATCACGAGGGGGACGGCGAGCGCGTTGAGTCCCCTTTGTTGTTCGTACGCCTGGACCAGGACGGTCGCGAGGACGTACGCCTGAGCGAGCACGAGGCTCGCCTGGGTGATCCCGATCGCCGCCATGGAGGCGAGGTAGCCACGCGTGGTGCGGGCGTAGCGCAGCAGACGTCGATCGAACGCCCGCATCAGCAGGGTCCGGGGAGATGCGACGACAGGGCAGACATCAGGGACATAAGGGTAGAGCCGGGCCGCTCTGATCACACGGCGGGCGCCTACCGGAAGGTCGCTCAGTCCTGGGGTGGCTGCCGCTGGGTCGGCACCTCGTCGTCGGTGAGGCGGATCCGCGAGGCGGGATGTTCGACCAGCGCGAGCACGCGGCTGGCCATGAACCGCGCCGTGCGGACCGCGGTCCCGCCCCTCGTCACCTCACTCACCTCGACGATCCCGCGACCGGTCGTGATCTCGACACGCCGGCCCATCCGGGTGGCGATGACCTCATACGTACGCGTCTCGCCACCGGCATCGATCACGATCTCCACCCGGTCGCCCTTCATGTCCTCGATCGTCGTCGATCAGCCGGCCGCCGTCTGCGGAACTGGGACGTTTCGCCGGACTCGGCAACTCGGGCGCTGGCGTACCTCAGAAGCGGTCCTGACGGCAGAAGCGGTCGTACGGCGAACTGTCGTACGTCAGAAGCTCGCGAAGAGGTACGGCGTCACCGGGGGAAACAGCGTCCGTAGGGCCTGCGCGGCTTCGGCGTCGACCGTCGCGTAGCCCTGGAGCGCGATCTCCGCCGGATCGAGGACGCCGTAGACGAGGGCGGCCAGGCCGTGCGAGGTGAGCGTGGCAGTGGGTGGCGTCGGACCGCCACCACCACCGCCACCGTCGAGGGTCGGCCGGGGCGTGATGTCCAGCTCACCGGTCGTCCCGTCCAGCTCCCAGGTCCCCGCCACGAACGGGTCGTCGACGACCTCCACCCGCACGCGGGCCTTGCCAACGGTGATCCCGGCGAGCCCTTCGACGGACAGGACTCTGCCCATCGGCGCGCTGGCGAGTGGGCTCGCGACCTTCGTCTCGTCGGTGTACCGGACGCCGACGTACCACAGGTCCGGCCGCGAGTCCGGTGGCAGCTCGAAGACGAACGAGGAGTACTGCTCGGCATGACGGGCCAGCCACTGCAGCAGCAACACGCGGCCGGCGAGACCGCGGGTGAGGAACCTGGCGCCCTGGAGCTCCTGCCCGAATCCGTTCGTACGGTAGAGCATCGCGCCGACCACCTCGCCTTCCTGGCGGGCGAGAACGACCCAGTGGTTGTTCGAGTCGCGGAGTTCGGTGACGCTGTGCCGCGGGGGCAGCGCGAAGCCGTGGTGTTCGGCGAGGAGCTGCTCGAGGAAGCCGTAGTAGTCGTCGAACCCGTCGCCGATCCGTTGCAGGGTCAGCTCGCCGGCCACGTCGGCGTGCCGGATGCGAGGGAGCTCGTCGGGGAAGAGCCGAATCGATCGTGCCTTGGGGAATCCGACGTAGCCGAACCGTTCGTAGAACGACATCCGGTACGGATACAGCGTGCTCACCACGTGCCCGGAGTCCCGCAGCTCGCCGTGGAGGGCGGTCATCAGGCGGGCGACGTGCCCCTGGCGACGGGCCGACGGATGTGTCGCCACGCCACTCACGCCCAGCATGGGAAGCGTCCGGCCGCGGACGTGTTGGCGCATCGGGATTCCCACCGCGGTGGCGGCCGCCTCCGCCCCGGTGAACGAGACCAGGGTGACGTTGTCCTTGCGGTACGCCAGGGAGCGCCGCCACCCGTCGGCCTGCGGGGCGACCGGTTGCGGTGTCGCACCGAACGCGTAGTCCTGCAGCGGGTAGGCGGTGGCGAGCAGTTCCTCGCCCGTGACCTGTCGGATGGTCGACGGGGCGTCCGCTGAGATGTCTGTCACGAGCCGGCACGTTACCCGCCGCAAGCTGTTGGAGGTTTTCCCGCCTCTAGGTGGCTGGTGTCTTTTGCTGCGTGGCGGTGTGCCAGGTTCGTTGATCGTTTCGGGAGAATGGTCATCGTTGTGAACGTTTCTCCTGGAGTGGCTGATGACGCTGGGACTGGCCGACCGGCAGGGTGATCTGCTTGATGACATCAACCAGTTCTGTGATCAGGCGCTGGATGAGAACTCGGTTTTTGCAGTGCTGCACCGCGAGCGGGACCGGATGTTCGGCGACGAGATGTTCGCCGATCTGTTCAGCGATCGGGGCCGTCGGTCGGTGCCCCCGTCGGTGGTGGCCACGGTGATGGTGTTGCAGCGGCTGCACGGCTTGTCGGATCGGGAGGCGGTCGAGCACTACACCTTTGATGCCCGCTGGCGGTATGCCGCTGGGGTTGGCGGCTATGAGTCCGGCGGGTGGGGCCGGTTCGCGCATACGGTGCTGGTGGACATGCGGGCACGTCTTGCCGAATCGGATGATCCGCGGCGGATCTTCCGGGTGACGGTGCAAGCTGCGTCGCAAGCGGGTCTGGTGGGTGCCAAGCGGGTGCTGGATTCCACTCCGTTGTATGACGCGGTCGCGACGATGGACACGGTCACGCTCGTCCGTTCGGCGATCCGCGGGCTGCTCAAAGTCTGCGATCTGGAACTGGAGGCGGAGTTGCGCGCGGTGTTGGCCAGCGGAGACGACTACGCCAGCGCGGCGAAACCGCTGATCGATTGGGACGACGCGGACGCCCGGGAGCAGCTGATCGACGCTCGCGCCAAAGACGGATACGCAGTGTTGGCGCTGCTGGAGGGTCGGGTGTTGCCAGAAATGGTCAGCGATGCCGCGCAGCTGTTGGCGAGCGTGCTCGGCCAGGACCTTGATGAGAACGCTGGCGGGGTGTTCCGGATCGTCCGGCGGGTGGCCAAGGATCGGATCATCTCCACCGTTGACCCCGAAGCCAGGCACGGTCACAAGACCTCCGCACGTGGCTTCGACGGCTATAAGGGGCACGTCGCGGCCGACCCGGATAGCGAGATCATCACTGATACCGAGGTGAGTGCGGGCAATGTCGGTGACGCCGCGGTCGCCGCCGATCTCATCGACGACCTGCTCACCGACACCGACGGTGAAGATGAGGAGACGGTCGAGGCCGAGCCGGTCGATAACGCCCCGGACCAGCCTGCTGTCTACGGCGACGCTGCTTATGGTGCCGGGGAGTTTCTGGACAGGTTGGACGAGGCCGGTATCGAACCCAACTGCAAGACCCAGCCACCAGCGGGCAACGGCGAGCTGTTCAGCAAGGACCTGTTCGAAGTCAACCTCGACGAGGACATCGTCACCTGCCCTGCCGGGCACGAGGCCGACATCATCCGCAACGGCGGCGGTGACGGCATCGCCTCCTTCGGCGAGACCTGCGCGGACTGCCCGATGCGCGCGTGGTGCACCAACGCCGCGGGCGGACGCACCATCCGAGTCGGCCGCTATGAACAACGCCTCGCCGACGCCCGTTACCGGCAACGCGACACGGCGTGGATCGCCGACTACCGAGCAACCCGACCAAAGATCGAACGCAAGATCGGTCACCTGATGCGCCGCAAACACGGCGGACGACGAGCCCGAGTCCGTGGCCAGCGCAAGGTCGACGCCGACTTCAACCTCCTCGCCGCCGCACACAACCTTGCCCGATTGGCAGTTCTGGGCCTGCACACCACACCCGGAGGATGGGCGGCAGCCCCAGCGACCAGCTGAGCAGGCATCGCGGGCATCGCCCCCCATCGAGCAGCCGCCAGCACGACCGCACCCAACCGCAGACAGCCCTGACAGGCCAGCACACGCACACCCAACAGCAGCCATCGGCGACACCATCACCGATCGGAGCACCCCACCGCCACCCGATTCACACCAGCCACCTAG
>JBOHED010000201.1:0-7196 GCA_050700915.1 Actinopolymorphaceae bacterium
CCCTCCGGGACGCTGAACGCCTGCGGGGCACTCATGACCTGAACGGCCCCGACGATCCGGGAGAGCCGGAACATCCGGGTCGCGCCGCGGTCCTGGTCATGACCGACGGCGTACCAGCGGCCACGCCAGTTGAGGATCCCCCACGGCTCGAAGAGCCGGTGCTGGGAGCCTGCGGCGCCGGGCCTGCGGTAGCCGAAGGACACTACTGTGCGCGCCTGGACGGCTCGCCACAACGGCTCGAACGCCGGCTCCCCGGCGGGCAGCCGCGGCTCGAGTGCCGCCAGCGGTGTCGTGTCCGTGTGGAGCCCGTCGGCGCCGAGCTTCAGCACCGCCCGTGAGGTGGCCTCGGCGAGGCTGGCGTGCTGCCAGACCCGCGCTGCCAGGCCGAGGATCGCCGCCTCCTGGGCGGTGAACGTCAGCGGCGGCAGCTCGAACTCACTCCGCCGGATCCGGTAACCGACCTCGTCGTCGAAGCCAGCCGCCACCGCGCCGATCTCGATCGGGATGCCGAGTTCGCGAAGCTCCTCCTTGTCGCGCTCGAACATCTTCTCGAACGCGTCAGGAGCCTGCTCGCGGTAGTCCTCCACGAGTTGGCGGAGCTTGGCCTTGGGCACGAAATGCCGCGAGACGAGCAGGCAGATGACAAGGTTCATCAGCCGCTCGGACTTGCGGGGCGTCATGCGCGCTCACCCCCCTTTTGGTGTGGCCACCGGCCGGCGGGCCACCGCCCAGTCGAACACATTAGCGACCACCTGGGCGACGGTACCGCACCCAGGTGATCGACGGGGATGGGAGTGGCGGGCGAATTCGCGTGTCGCGGCTACATGGGGCCAAGGATGTCGACCACGAAGACCACGGTGTCGGTCTTCTTCACGTCCGTGTTCTGCAGGTCACGGCCGAAGCCCTTGTCCGGGGGCACGACCAGCAGGACCCGACTGCCTGCCGTCTGACCGACGAGACCCTCGCGGAGACCGGCGACCGTGGTCTGACCGAGCGGGAGGTTTTCGTGCTGTTGGCGCTTCCAGGAGGAGTCGAACTCCTTGCCGGTACGCCAGTTGACAGCGGCGTAGTGGAAGTTGACCGTCGCCTTGGCGTCGATCTTCTCTCCTTCGCCCTTGATGAGCGGCTGGGCGACCAACTTCGTCGGCGGCTCAGCACCCTTGGGCACCGAGATCGACTCCGGGACGCCCTTGTCGGTCACCTTGACGGTGGGCAGACCCGGTGGCGGCGCCACGGCCTCGCCCTTGGCCTGCGGGAGCGGCGTGTAGGCGTCCTTCACGTCGATGACGAACACCAGTGAGTCGGTGCCCTTGATGCCGACCTTCGGCTGGCCCTGCTGGCCGTACCCATCTTTCGGCGGCATGGTCACGAGCACCCGGTCGCCGACCGACTTGCCGACGAGGCCGTTGTAGAACCCGGGGATGAGCCGACCCTTCTGCAGGCCGAAGGTCACCGACTGGCCCTGCTTCCAGGACGAGTCGAACTCCTTGCTGTCGCGACCGTTGACGCCCACGTAGTCGACGACGACTTCCTGGCCCGCGGCCACCTTGCTTCCGGTGCCTTCCTTGAGCACCTTCGATTGGGTCTTGGTCGTCTTGAACGGTTTCTCGAAGGTCACGCTGGGCTTCTTGCCAGCACTACCTTCGACGCTCACGAGCTCGATGCCCTTCGGTGGCGGCTCGGATGAGCCACACGCCGCGGCGACGACGACCAGGAAGGACGCCAGCACGAGGGCAAGGAAACGATGACGCACGAGAGACACCTCAAGGGGACGGGGACTGGAGGACAACGGCCACACCCTAGACCCCGAAACCCAGGTCGGCCGGGGCACCCCGTGACACGAGCGGGAGCTCGTGCGGCGGAGTTGGGTCAAGCGCTGACAGACCCCTACCCACTCACATGCTCTGGATAAGCTTCTCGACCCGTTCGTCAACGCTGCGGAACGGATCTTTGCACAAAACGGTGCGTTGTGCCTGATCGTTGAGCTTCAGGTGCACCCAGTCGACGGTGAAGTCGCGCCGGCGTTCCTGGGCGCGTTTGATGAACTCGCCGCGCAACCTCGCCCGGGTGGTCTGCGGCGGAACCGACTTCGCCTCGAACACCTCGAGGTCGCTCGTCAGCCGGGTCACCGCACCACGGCGTTCGAGAAGGTAATAGAGGCCGCGGTCGCGGTGGATGTCGTGGTAGGCGAGGTCGAGCTGCGCGATCCGCGGGCTGCTCAGCGACAGTCCGTGCTTCTCGCGGTACTGAGAGATCAGCTTGTATTTCACCACCCAGTCGACCTCGCGGTCGACCAGCGTCAGGTCACCGGAGTCGACTGCCTTCAACGTGCGTTCCCACAGGTCGAGCACGCGGGTGACGGTTGGGGTGGCGAGCTCCCGGCGTTCGACGAAATCACGCGCCTTGGTGAAGTACTCCTCCTGGATTTCCAGGGCGCTCGCCTCGCGGCCGTTGGCCAGGCGTACCCGCCGACGGCCTGTGATGTCGTGCGAAATCTCGCGGATCGCGCGGATCGGGTTCTCCAGCGTCAGGTCGCGCAGGACAAGGCCGGATTCCACCATGCGAAGAACCAGGTCGGTGGCGCCGACCTTGAGCAGCGTCGTCGCCTCGCACATGTTGGAGTCGCCGACGATGACGTGCAGGCGGCGGTAGCGTTCGGCGTCCGCGTGCGGCTCGTCACGGGTGTTGATGATCGGGCGGGACCGCGTGGTGGCCGACGACACGCCCTCCCAGATGTGCTCCGCGCGCTGGCTGACCGCGTAGACCGCACCCCGCGGGGTTTGGAGCACCTTGCCGGCGCCGCAGACGATCTGCCGGGACACGAGGAACGGGATGAGCACGTCGGCCAGCCGGGAGAACTCACCATGCCTGCTCACGCAGTAGTTCTCGTGGCAGCCGTACGAATTGCCGGCCGAGTCGGTGTTGTTCTTGAACAGGTAGACGTCGCCGGCGATGCCTTCCTCACGCAACCGCCGTTCGGCGTCGACGAGGAGTCCTTCGAGGATTCGCTCCCCCGCCTTGTCGTGGGTCACCAGGTCGGTGATGGAGTCGCACTCGGGAGTGGCGTACTCGGGATGGCTTCCCACGTCGAGGTACAGCCGCGCACCGTTGCGGAGGAAGACGTTGCTGCTCCGCCCCCACGACACCACCCGGCGAAACAGGTAACGGGCTACCTCGTCGGGCGAAAGCCGGCGCTGGCCTCGAAACGTGCAGGTAACGCCGTACTCGTTCTCGAGGCCGAAGATGCGCCGATCCATGGTCACCACACTATGTCGTCGGGACCGCGCGGGGCGGCTGGTGAGAGAAGTCCGACCGGTCACGATGCGGCTACGGGCCGGCGGTGCCACCTCCACCCGGACTGGCGGGAGGCTCCTCGGACGGAGGCGCTCCCGAAGTGCCCGGATCGGCATCAGGGTCGCCCTTGCCGCCGACCTCGCCAACCTCGTCGACGGTCGTACCCGACCCGCCGTTCGCAGGGGCTTCGGGCGTGTCTGGTCCACCGGAGACGAGCCGTTCGAGCGCGGGACCGACCAGCCGCCGGAACTTCCGCTTCTGCGTACGGGTGCGATCGAGGACGGCGACCTCGAGCTGGTTGGCGTCCAGGGTGCGCGGGCCGTCGCCATCGTGGCCGAGAGCGTCGACGGCCAGTGCCACTGCGGCACCGAGTGTCGTACCGGGACGGAAGTGCTGCTCGAGATGGGCGGAGATCTGCTCGGCGGACCCTCCGATGACGGCGTAGTCGTGCTCGTCGTGGACCGAACCGTCGTAGGTCAGCCGGTAGATCTGGTCGCCCTCGACGGAATCGCCGACCTCGGCGACGAACAGGTCGACCTCGTAGGGCTTCTCACCCACGCTCGAGAAGATCGCGCCGAGCAGTTGGGCGTAGAAGTTCGCGAGCCCGCGGGCGGTGACGTCACGTCGGTCGTAGGTGTAGCCGCGCACGTCGGCGCTGCGGAGCCCGGCGACCCGGAGATTCTCCAGCTCGTTGTAGCGGCCGACCGCCGCGAACGCGATCCGGTCGTAGATCTCGCTGATCTTGTGCAGCGCACGGGAGCGGTTCTCCGCCACGAGGACGATGCCGTTGTCGTACTGCAGGACCACGACACCTCGACCGCGGGCGATGTTCTTCCGGGCAAAGTCGGCCCGGTCCTTCATCTGCTGCTCGGGCGAGACGTAGAACGGCATCGTCATGATGCGTCACCGCCTTCGGGCGTGGTGTGGGCGACGGGACCGTCGGGACGTCGCGAGCGTCCGGCGAGCATCTGGTCGACCAGCCCGGCGACGTCCGCGTCGGCGATCCAGTCGAAGCCCTCGTCGCTGACGGTGGCGACCATCGGGTAGATCTTGCGCATCACGTCGGGACCGCCCGTGGCCGAGTCGTCGTCGGCGGCGTCGTAGAGGGCCTCGAGACAGGCCCGGATTGCCGCCTCGGCGTCCGCGTCTTCGTGGTACAGCTTCTTCAGCGCCCCACGAGCGAACAGCGAGCCGGAGCCGATGGAGTGGAAGTCCCGCTCCTTGTAGTGGCCTCCGGTGACGTCGTAGGAGAAGATCCGGCCGCTGCCGGTCTCCAGGTCGAAGCCGGCGAACAGCGGGACGGCGGCCAGACCCTGCATCGCCATGCCGAGGTTGGAACGCAGCAGCATGCCGAGCTTGTTGGCCTTGCCCTCCATCGACAGCGTGGTTCCCTCGAGCTTCTCGTAGTGCTCGAGCTCGACCTGGAAGAGCCGGATCAGCTCCGCCCCGATGCCGGCACTGCCGGCGTAGCCCACGACGGAGTACTCGTCTGCCTGGAAGACCTTCTCGGCTTCCCGGACCGCGATGAGGTTGCCCGCGGTGGCCCGCCGGTCGCCCGCCATCACGACCCCTCCGGCGTAGGACGACGCCACGATCGTGGTGCCGTGCGGGATGTCGTCTCCGGCATGGACTCCAGGTGTCATACCACGGCCAGGCATCAGCTCAGGTGCGTACGAACTGAGAAAATCGACGAACGAGGAACTCCCTGGGGTCAGGAAGGCAGCAGCCGGACGCCCGGCGCCTGCTCGATCGGTGCCCACACATCTCCCTCCAGATAGAACGCGGCCCGGCGCAAGATCGCCGGGTCAGCGTGAAACGTATCGGGGCACGGCCACGGGCGACCTCGAGGGCGCCCGTTCCATGCCGACCTGTGGCTGGTACCCGTCGTGGCAGTGCAGGACCCGCCTCACTCCGTGAGCGTGACGGGTAGACACGACCAGCCGGACACCAGAAGATCGGGACGAACGTCCTATTGTCCACCTTTTTGCACGAACGATCGCACGAAGTCCTCGGCGTTCTCCTCGAGCACCTCGTCGATCTGGTCCTTGCGTTCCTGGGTCGCCTCGTCGGGCTGGACTTCGGTGACGTCCTCTTCCTCGGTGGACTTCCGCGTCGTCCTGTGTTGCTGTCCGCCACTGTCTGGTGCCATCGTGACCACACCCTCCCCGAGCCGCTCCCACACCGGGCCGCGGTCGTCTGCCTACTAGGACCCTACAAGCGCATGCCGACGTCAGGCAGGTACCCGGTGGATACAGATCGATACCCTTGCCCGGAACCCACCAGCAGTTCGGGTAGTTGCCCGAAGATGCCGGATGCCCGGGACCGTGGCCTTGTGCGCTTCGTCCCCGCCTGACTACCGGGGTGCGGTGATTGCCTTGACCAGTTCCTCGGCCGTACGACAACGGTCGAGGAGGCCACCGACGTGCGCCCGGGTGCCACGCAGCGGCTCCAGGGTGGGCACCCGCTGGAGCGACTCGTGGTCGGGCAGGTCGAAGATCACCGAGTCCCACGAGGCGGCCGCCACGTGCTCGGCGTACTGCGCGAGACACCGGCCGCGGAAGTAGGCCCTTGTGTCCTCCGGTGGGTCCTGTACGGCGGCCACGATGTCGGCCTCGGTCAGGAGGCGGTCCATCCGCCCACGCTCGACGAAACGAGGGTAGAGACCCCGCTCCGGTCGCAGGTCGGCGTACTGCAGGTCGACCAGCTGGAGCTTCGGATGGCTCCAGTCCAGGCCGTCCCGCTCGCGGTACTGCTCGAGCACCGACAGCTTCGCCACCCAGTCGAGCTCCCGGTCGAGCGACATCGGGTCGGACTCCAGCCGGCCGAGCACCGACTCCCAGCGATCCAGGACGTCACGCGTCTGCGGATCGGTGTCGCTGCCCGTGCGGTCCTCGACGTATTTGCGGGCGTTCTCGAGATACTCCATCTGCAGCTGGATCGCGGTGACCTTCCGGCCGCTCTTCAGGGTCAGCAGATGCTTGAGGCTCGGATCGTGGGAGACCTCGTGCAGCGACGTCACGGGGTGTTCGAGGGTGAGGTCGGTGGTGAGGAAGTCGTCCTCGATCATCGCCAGGACCAGCGCGGTCGTGCCGGCCTTGAGGTACGTCGCGATCTCGGACAGGTTCGCGTCCCCGATGATGACGTGCAGCCGGCGGTACTTGTCGGCGTCGGCGTGCGGCTCGTCGCGGGTGTTGATGATCGGGCGCTTGAGGGTGGTCTCCAGGCCCACCTCGACCTCGAAGAAGTCGGCCCGCTGACTCAGCTGGAAGCCGTGCCGGCTGCCGTCCTGGCCGAGGCCGACCCGGCCGGCGCCACACACGACCTGTCGGGTGACGAAGAACGGCGTCAGGTTGCGCACGATGTCGGCGAACGCTGTCGAACGCGACATCAGATAGTTTTCGTGACAGCCGTAGGACGCGCCCTTGTTGTCGGTGTTGTTCTTGTACAACAGGATCGTGGTCGACAGCGGCGGCTCGGTCGCCCGGCGGGAGGCCTCGAGCATGACCCGCTCCCCCGCCTTGTCCCACAGAACGAGATCGCGGGGGTTGGTGACCTCGGGCGAGGAGTACTCCGGGTGCGCGTGGTCGACGTACAGGCGGGCACCGTTGGTCAGGATCGCGTTCGCGAGACCGACCTCCTCGTCGGTGAGCGACCCCTCGTCGGCCATCTCGCGCGCCAGGTCGAAGCCCCGGGCGTCCCGCAGCGGGTTCTCCTCCTCGAAGTCCCATCGGGCCCGCCGCGACCGGATGACCTTGCCGGCGTAGGCATTGACCACCTGTGACGAGGAGAGCATCGGGTTGACAGTGGGCTGGCCGGCGACCGAGATGCCGTATTCGGTCTCGATGCCCATGACCCGGTGCACGCTCATGAGTCGAGGCTACCCGGCCACAGTGCGCGACCAC
>JBOHED010000202.1:0-9280 GCA_050700915.1 Actinopolymorphaceae bacterium
GGGCTGTGTTGCGTACCTGGTCCAGATACGAAGCGTGCACGTTCGTACGGACTTCGTCGAAGCGGGACTGGGGAAAGTACGCCAGGATGAGTGTCGCGTCGTCATTGGTCGCTACGGCAGCAACCCAGCTTCCCGGTCGTTCGTAGAGCTCGAAGTGAGCCGGCACACCTTCCCAGTACGTGTAGTACGCACGTTCCGAGCAGGAACTCGAACAGACGCTCCTTGCCGAACGTCCTCGAACCCGCTGCAGGTGCGTCGTCCTCGCCCGCCAGGTCCGGAACGAGGCGCGCGAGCTCCGCCCGGCCGGACCCGAGTGCCGTATCGAGCTCGGCCCCGTTCACCTGCGCGGCAAGCGAGCGCAGCACACCCGCGATCGGCGCGTACGCGAGCTCGCCGTCCCCGACGTCGACACAACGGCCAAGCAGCACCAGCGCACCCTCATCCCGAGCGGTCCGCATCAGCTCCGCGACCAGCCGGCTCTTGCCGACGCCGGCTTCCCCCGACACCAACACGGTCGCGGCATCGCCCGACGAAGCCCGTTCGAGCGCGGCCCCGCACCACGGTCAACTCAGCCGTGCGCCCCACGAACGTCCCCGACTCGGCCTGCTCGGACATGCGCCGATAATCGCAGTGGCCCACCGGCGCGGCAACCGGGCGAGCGCCTCACGAGCGTGCGGGTGCGGTACGCGAGACGACGATGCGGGCCACGCAGAGATCGTCCGACGTGGCGATCCGAAGGTCGGCGCCGCCGTTCTGCCGGTTGGCGAACCGCACGTCGGCCAGCTCGAACGTCTTGCTCACCCAGGTGTTGCCGCCGGTCGACTGCGCAGAGCCACCATCGGTGTAGGCACCTTCGACCGCACCGGTGGGGTCGTTGGAGTCGTAGTGGAGGCCGAGCGCCAGATCGGGAGCGTCGAAGTACTCCACGGTCACGAACAGCGAGGTGTCCCGGGCGTCGAACAGGAACGTGTCGTCCACCCGGAGATAGAAGTACGACGACTCCCACTGGGTGAACACAGGCCGCCGGCACTCCCGACCCGCCACGGTGTCGGCCGCTGTCTGGCCGTCCTGCTGCTCGATCAGCTCCACGCCGTCGGACTGGTTCTGCGCGCCGAGTACGACGTCCACCTGGGAGGCATCGGCGTACGAATGCTCGACGACCTCGACGACGAAGCTTCGGCGACGCGTCATGCCTGCGTACCGGAGCACCGCAGCGACCACCTGCTCGCCCAGTGCGGTGTCCGGCGGCAGGGAGACGCCGACGGACAGGCGCTCGGTCCCGCCCGGTTCGATGCTGAAGTCCAGCTCACCCGGGTCGGAGTTCCACCCGTCCGGCAGCTCGAGGGAAAGGGTTCCGGTCACCGGCTCGCGGACGTAGCTCGTGGCGTCGAACAGCAGCGTCGACGCCCCTTCCCGGGCCACGATGGTACGCAGCGGGCTCAGCAGCACCTGGTCGAGAAGGTGGTGGCGGACCAGCGCGTAGAACGTGTGCGCGTCGACGATCTCCACACCGGCTTGGGGAATCTCGGTCTGGACCGACGCAGCCACGTCGCGGTGCCAGCTCGGCGACATGAGGATCGTCCGCAGGCTGTGGAACTCGGGGACGAACGGCGGTGCGGACACGTCGCCGCCCAGGTAGCCGCGGAACGCCGCCGCCCCGTCGGCGACGGAGCCCCTTGGCAGGTCTCCTCTCATCCGTACGTACGGCGTCTCCCCCACCAGGCCCATCGGCGGCACCTTCTGCGCCGCGAAGCCGACGGTCGAGAAGTCGGCGTACGCCTGCAGCGTGGTCCCGTCCATGGGTGGCGCGAACCCGTCGATGACGAAGCCGGTCACCCGCAGGTCCCACTGCTGGAAGTGTCGCTGGCAGTGCTCACGCCACGCGGCAACCCCGGACGGCAATCCGGAGAACTCCCGCGGCTCGGCCAGCATGCCGGGGTTGATGTATCCGGCACCTGAGTCCCCGGCGATGAAGGTGTCCTGGTCGGTGGCGGTCCGCCGCGCACGGTCCATGGCGACGGGCATCCGCGCTGCGAGGTTGGGATTGACCGCCCAGTTCAGCGGCAGGCTGCCGCGCGCCGGATCGTCCCAGAAGTACGGCGTCGTCTGGTAGAGCCACGCCGCCGAGTCGTAGTCACCGACGTAGAACATCACGTACCGGCGGGGCACGACCCCGCCGTCGACGTCGAGATAGCCACGCGCCCGCAACTCCTCCGCCGTCGGTCCCGCCGGCTGCGGATAGTGCGGGCGCAGCGGGGCGTGCCGGAAGACCGACGCGTTGGCCATGCCGTCCAGCCCTTCGGCGTCGGCGTCCACATAGACGTTGAACGCCGAGACGACCTGGGCGAACCGCCACTCCGTCGGCACCGGGTCGTGCCCGCCGGCCCCGCCGACCGTCGTGTACTTGTACATCCACGGAACGAAACCGTGCACGGGAACGAACTGCCCGCCGGACCGTTCGTAGCCCACCCGCAGGATCTCCTCCAGTGTGCGCTGGTCGGTCCCCACCGGCTGGTCCGGGTCGTCCACGGGCGGCTCGTCGTCCCAGGGCAGCAGGTCGAAGAAGAACCCACGCCGGGAGACCAGGTAGTCGTGGTTGGTCAGCAGCGCCTGCGGGAGCGCGCCCTTGGGATCGTCCAGCCAGTACGCGTCGAGATAGTAGGCGAACTCCGGCTTCGACCTTCCAGGGCGGAGGTAGCGCTCGACGGCCCAGAGGTAGGCGTCGCACTTCGCGCTGCCCGTCGAGGGCCGATCGGTGCCGGGAACCGTGCCTTCCCCGGTGAAGAGCGACGGCCGTCCGGCCTGACCAGCCACACCGTGACCGGCTTTCCTCGCGCGCCGGATCCGCTGCCGGCGTACCGCTGGAAGAGCGAACCCTCCGCCGGGTCGTAGCGGACCGCGACGACGTCCTGCGCGCCGGCCACGGTGGAGGCGACGTTCGACGTGGCCGGGACCTTCGGGTCCCACACCACCACCCCACCCAGGTCGGTACGGAACGTGTCCACGAGCTCGTCGAGGCTCGCGATCCGGCGGATCTTCCTGCCCTCCAGCAGACCACCGCGGGCGCGCATTTCGTCGAGCCAGTACGCATCGACGTCGATGTCGCCCAACTCGTTGTGGGTGAGGAAATGGACGTACAGCCGCGGGCGGGAGCGGTTGACGATGCCCTGCAGGGTGGCGACGAAGTGGAGTTCGTCGTAGGCCCGCCGCGCCTGGGCGGGATCGGCGAGGTCGAGGTCGTACACGTGCGCGAGGTCGTAGACCATCAGCGGTTCGTTCGACACCGCTTCTTGCGCCGTGTCCGCCCTGGGTGCCTCGCTGGCCGACACCGGCCCGCCGAGCGCCACCGCGCCGACTCCGGCCATACCCAGCCCCAGCAGATGCCGCCGATCGACAGTTGGCACGTGGTCCTCCCGACCTTCGATCGAACGCACGGAATCCCCACGAAAGGCCTTGTGGGGATGGCGAGGCGACCTGAGAGGCCGCCTCGGAAACGACTGCCACGCTAGTGTTCCGGTCCGGCGTGTCAAGAGTCGTTGCTGGCATCGGCCTTGACCTTGACGTTGGGGAAACATGCAGGCTGGATCCCGCACCGGTCGGGATGACCGGTACGAGGAGGATGTCAACGTGGGGTTGCTCACGATCGGAGAGTTCGCCAAGGCGGCGGGCCTGACGCCGAGGGCGCTGCGCCTGTACGACCGGCTGGGGCTGCTGCCGCCGGCCGCGGTGGACCCTGAGTCCGGATACCGGTTCTACGACCCGCCACAGCTGGAACGGGCGCGGCTGGTCGCCTCGCTACGCCGCGTCGGCATGCCACTGGCGGACATCCGCACCGTCTGTGCCATGGACCCGGAGGCGGCGGCAGCGGCGATCCATGCGTACTGGCAGGGCGTCATCGCCGACACCACCGCCCGCGACCGTCTCGTCGCGTCCCTCCTTGACCACCTGTCTGAAAGGAGTACGACCATGCCCGACACGAGCCCCACTCTCGGCGTCCGCTACGCCGTCCGGAGTGACGCGGGTGCCGCCCGGGACTCCAACGAGGACGCCGCCTACGCCAGCGAACGGCTTCTCGCGGTCGCCGACGGCACCCAGGGGCCGGGTGGCGCCGCCGCCAGCACCGCGGCGATCGAGGCCCTCAAACCGTTGGAACTGTCCGACCGCCCGGCTGCGGACCTGCTCACCATGCTGGTGGAGACGATTGCCGAAGCCGACCGCGCCGTTCGCCAGTTGGCGGGAGACGACGAACAACCGGTCACCACCCTGACGGCGATGCTCTGGTCCGGCTCGCAGCTTGCCCTGGCGCACGTCGGTGACAGCCGCGCGTACCTGCTGCGCGGTGGAGAGCTGTTCCCACTGACCCAGGACCACACGTACGTACAGTCGCTGGTCGATCAGGGCAGGCTCGGTCGCGACGAGGCCGCCGCACATCCCCAGCGCGCACTGCTGGTGCGCGCCATCGGGGAAGGTGGGAGCGAGGCGGACCTGGCGCTCCGGACCGCGATCGTCGGCGACCGTTACCTGCTGTGCTCCGACGGCCTGTCCGCAGTCGTCGATCGGCCCGCACTGCACGCGGCACTGAGCGAGGCCGACAATCCCGACCAGGTCGTACAACACCTGATCGATCTCGCGTACGCCCAGGGTGCACCCGACAACATCGCCTGCGTGGTCGCCGATGCCATCGCCGCGTAGCCGCTCCGACTCGGAGAAAAACCTGGCGTGACCGGGGACCTCACCCGGTGGGGGCGAAGGTCCCAGGGCTGTCGGACCCCTGCGGTGCGAGCCTTGTCGGAGGCGGAGCCGCCACACGGTGAAGGGGGAACGATGGGGACCATCAGCACGACGGACGGGACTCATATCTCTTACAAGGAGTGGGGCTCCGGGCCTCCCGTCGTGTTCAGCCATGGCTGGCCGCTGACGGCCGACGCGTGGGACGACCAGATGATGTTCATGGCTTCCAACGGCTACCGTGCGATCGCCCACGACCGACGCGGCCACGGCCGATCGGGCCAGCCGTGGACCGGAAACGACATGGACACCTACGCCGAGGACCTCAGCCAACTCCTCGAGGCGCTCGACCTCAGCGGTGCGATCCTGGTCGGCCATTCCACCGGAGGGGGCGAGGTGGCTCGTTACATCGGCCGCCACGGAACCGCCCGCGTGGCCAAGGCCGTGCTGGTCAGCGCGGTCCCGCCACTGATGCTGAAGACGGACGCCAACCCCGCTGGACAGCCGATCGAGGTCTTCGACCAGATCCGGGCCGGCCTCGCTGCCGACCATTCGCAGTTCTACAAGGACCTCAGCGCAGCCTTCTACGGCGCCAACCGGTCCGGTGCCGTGGTGTCGCAAGGTATCCGTGACGCGTTCTGGATGATGAGCATGACGGTGGGCCTGAAAGCCGCCTACGACTGCGTCCAGGCCTTCTCCGAAACCGACTTCACCGACGACCTGGGGCGCTTCGACATCCCGACCCTGATCGTGCAGGGCGACGACGACCAGATCGTTCCCCTCGACGCCTCCGGCCGTCGCTCGGTCGAGATCATCGCGGATGCGACCCTCAAGGTCTACCCCGGAGCCCCGCACGGGCTCACCGCCACGCACAAGGACCAACTGAACGCCGATCTCCTGGAGTTCGCCGGAATCCCTGTTCCCTCGCAGCGCGCCGCAAGGACCTGATCGCGCGTTCATCGAGGAACCGGAGGAACGCCTAGCCTTGCTGGCGGTCTGCGGTTGATCGCAGATGCGCTACGGAATGCGCTGGCTGTCGAAGTCAGTCCGCAGGATGCCCAGGACCACCACGTCGACGTACCGACCGGCGAGCCACAGATGTTCCCTCAGTCGTCCCTCCTCCACGAAGCCGACTGCCCGATAGGAGCGGATCGCGCGCTCATTCTCGGCGTGCGTCTGCAGCCATGCCCGGCGGAGGTTGGCCAGCCGAAACGCGTAGTCGAGCAGGAGTCGGATCGCCTCTCGGCCGTAGCCACGTCCCCAGGAGTCCTTGTCGCCGATGGTGATGCCAAGCTCCGCGTGCCGGGCAGATTCGTCGACGTTCTGCAGGAGGCACGTCCCGATGAACCTCCCGTCGACATCGATGGCGAAGCGGCGCACCGGCTGTTGCTCGACCAACCGTTCGTACCACTTCTCGAGGCGCTCCATCGATGTCGGGGACGGCAGGTCTCCCGCGGCCAGATCGACCTCTGGGTCGTTGCAGTACGACAGGAGCACGGGTAGGTCTTCGCGAGCCACCCCTCTCAGGGTGACCTTCTCGCTCACAAACATCACACACCCATTCCGGCCGTTGCGCGGGGCCGATACCTAGGACTACTATGCATCATACTTCTAGGGGTACGGAGGTCCCGTGCGCATTGCCAAGGATCTTGTGGCCGCCTCGGCGACCCCGATGGTGTTGGGCATTCTGGCCGAGGGGGAGAGCTACGGCTACGCCATTCTCCGGCGGATCAACGAGCTGTCGGGTGGAGAACTGGACTGGACCGAAGGACTGGTCTACCCCTTGCTGCACCGGCTCGAGCGCCTCGGTTCGGTGGAGTCGAGCTGGCGTTCGGTCGCTGGGGAGCGGCGGCGCAAGTACTACCGCATCACCGACAAAGGCATGATCGAGCTTGCCGAGCAGCGCCGCCAGTGGTCCACGGTCGTGGACGCGCTCGGCGAGATCTGGACGGGCCGCCGCGAGTTCAGGCCGTTGACCGCCACTCCCCTGGGGAGCCGGGCATGACAGCGCCAGGCGGTCAGGACGAGTTGGAGGCGCAGTTCGCGCAGTGGCGCGACTACGTACGCCGGCGCCCAGAGCTTCGGCAGTCCGACGCCGACGAGCTCGAAGACCACCTTCGGGGATCCGTCGATGAGCTCGTCGCCCTTGGCCTCCGCGCCGACGAGGCGTTCCTGGTCGCGGTCAAGCGGATGGGGAGCCTGGACGACCTGTCCCGCGAGTTCGCCCGGGAGCATTCGGAACGGCTGTGGAAGCAGCTGATGCTGACCGGCGAGACCGGCGCTCCGGCGGGAAACACCCGGTCGCGGCGTGACCTTGTGGTGATGGTCATCTGCGCCGCGGGCGCGGCGGTGTCGATCAAGGTGCCGGCGCTGTTCGGGATGACCCTCGAAGACGACGCCGCGTTCTATGGGCCCAACGCCAGTCTGTTCGCGCTGCCCTGGCTGGCGGCCTTCCTGGCCTGGCGCCGCCAGGTCCGGCCACGGCTGATCGGGATCCTCGTTGCGTTGTTCGCACTCGGCGCCGTGGCCGCCAATGTCTATCCGCTCGCCGAGGATTCCCAGTCGGTCGTCCTGACTGCCATCCATCTCCCCATGGCGCTGTGGCTGGTGGTGGGTCTGGCCTATGTGGCCGACGATCTGCGGTCGTCGCGCCGGCGGATGGACTTCATCCGTTTCACCGGTGAATGCTTTGTCTACTTCGTCCTCATGGGGCTCGGCGGCGGAGTGCTGATCGCCTTCACGTTCGGCACCTTCGAGGCCATCGGAATCGAACCGGAAGTCTTCATCACCCAATGGCTTCTCCCTTGCGGCGCGGTGGCCGCGGTGGTGGTGGCCGGGTGGCTCGTCGAGGCCAAACAGAGCGTTGTCGAAAACATTGCCCCGGTGCTCACCCGCCTGTTCACTCCGCTCTTCACCGCGGTGCTGGTGGCCTTCCTCGTTGCCTTCGTGGTGACGAGTACGACCATCGATGTCGAACGCCAGACGTTGATCCTGTTCGACCTGCTGCTGGCCGTCGTCCTGGGGTTGCTGCTCTACTCGATCTCGGCCCGCGACCCGATGGCGCCGCCCGGCCTGTTCGACAAGCTGCAGTTGGCTCTCGTGGTCAGCGCGCTGGCCATCGATCTGCTGGTGCTGCTGGCGATCACCGGCCGGATCACCGAGTACGGAGCCACCCCCAACAAGGCGGCGGCGCTCGGGGAGAACGTCATCCTGCTGGCCAACCTCGCCTGGTCGGCGTGGCTGTTGCTGGGTCTTGTCCGCCGACGCACACCGTTCGCCGTGCTGGAGCGCTGGCAGACCGGCTACCTCCCGCTCTACGCGGCGTGGGCCTGGGTCGTCGTACTGATCTTCCCGCCGTTGTTCACCTTCCTCTGACCGACAGCACGTGCGGTACGTTTGCGACGTCGGTGGAGGAGAGACATGTCTGAGAGTGCAGCGCAACGATCTCCGGTGGCGCGCCCGACGATGGACGGCGTGGTCGCGGTCCTCGTGACGCCCTACCTCGACGGGACGAACGCCGTGGACGAACCCGCCGTGCGACGCCTGACCCGCAGGGTCGAGGAAGGTGGGATCCGTACGCTCACGGCCTTGGGTAACACCGCCGAGGTTCACCAGCTGACGCCCGACGAGCGGGTGAGTGTGCTGCGGGCGATCGCGGCGGACCGCCAGGAAGCGACCCTGATCGCCGGACTCGCCGGCAGCCTGGGCGGCGCACTCGACGACGCTGCCCGCGCCCGCGATCTCGGCTACGACGCCGTCATGATCCACGAACCCGCCGAGCCGTTCGGCGACGGCGCTGGTGTCGCGCGCTACTTCGAGCGGATCTGTGAGCGCGTCGCGTTGCCGGTCGTGTTGTACGTACGCTCGACGAGGCTCGACAAGGCGACCCTGACCGCCCTCGCGGCGAGCCCTTCGGTCGTTGCGGTGAAGTACGCACGACCGGACCTGACCACCCTGGCGGAGCTGCTCGACGGTGGTGCGGCTCAGCAGTGCACGTGGATCAACGGCTCGGCCGAGGGGAAGCTTCCGGCATTCGGCGAGCTCGGCATCACGGCGTTCACCTCCGGCATCGCCAACGTGCGACCGGATCTCGCCCTGGCCGTGCACGCCGCGCTGGTCGACGGCGACCAGTCGCAGCTTCGCCGGCTGATCGAGCTCGTCGCCCCGGTCGAGGCCATTCGTACCGAGGAGCACGGCCGCTACAACGTCTCCGTCCTCAAGGAGCTGCTGGGCGCGGAGGGATTCGAGGCCGGTGACGTGCGTCCTCCGCACTCCCCGCTGACCCCCACCGCCAGGGACAGCCTCCGCTCCGCCGTGGCGGCGTGGCCTACGGAGGCGGACCTTCCCGCGTGGCTCGGCGCTGACGTACCGGTGAGCCACTGACGTACCAGTTCACCAGTTGACACCCGTGACCTGCCCGGCTTGGAACGACGCGACCGAGGAGATCAGGGTTCTGGAGTCCGGGCCTGGGTCGGCAGGGTCGAGTGCAGCTCGCGGTACTGGCTCGGCGTCATGCCTTCGAGACGACGGAACGCACGGCTGAAGTAGGCGG
>JBOHED010000203.1:0-13861 GCA_050700915.1 Actinopolymorphaceae bacterium
GTCAGTACGCCCATCGGGTCGCCGCGACGATCTCGGCCGGTGTCGCGTCGGAGAACAGTTCGACCTCGGCCCGGTGGACGGCGAGGAACGCCTGCAGCAACGGCTCACCCAGTGCGGCGCCGAGGACCTCGTCGGCTTCCAGGTGGGACATGCCGTCCGATGTCGACTGGGGGAGCCGGGGCGGTTGCCCGGCGGGAGGCAGAGTGGCGGGGTCGACCCGCACCTCGGGTGGCAACCGGCGGCCGCGGTCGATGCCGGCGAGGACCGTGCCGACGAAGAGGTACGGGTTGGCGCTGCCGTCGACGCACTTGAGTTCGACGTTGGCGGCGGTGCGTTCGGAGCCCGCGGTACCGGTGATCAGCCGGATCCCCGCCTCGCGGTTCTCCCTGCCCCAGCATTGGTACGGCCCGGCCCAGCGTTGTGGGACCAGGCGAAGGTAGCTGGCCGGACTGGGCGCACCGATGGCGCACAGGGCCGGCAGCCGGTCGAGGAGTTCAGCCACCAGCGACTCGCCACGGGCGCTGAGCCCGTAGGGGCCCCGACCGTCGGCCAGCAGATTCGTACCGTCCGCCCATGCCGACAGATGCAGGTGCGGCCCGTTTCCGACGCCGGCGGCCTCGACCACCGGCGCGAACGACGTGCGCCAACCGTGGGCCTGCGAGACCGCCCGAATGGTCTGCCGGACGAGAACCAGGCGGTCGGCTGCCGCCACCGGATCGGCGGCGGAGACCGACAGCTCCAGCTGGCCCGGTGCGTACTCCGGGTGGAACTGCTCGACGGGTACGTCCTCGGCGGCGAGCGCGTCGAGTAGGTCGTGCGCATAGTCCGACAACTCGATCACCCTGGTCATGCCGTACGCCGGGCCTTTGCACGCGGGTTCGACCCGACCGTCCGCTGTCTCCTGGCCGACGAACCACTCGATCTCGTACGCCATCCGCGCCTCGATGCCGCGACCGGCCGCCTCCTCGACCATCCGCCGCGCGAAGGAACGCTGGCACGCGGGATAGGTCTCGCCGTCCTGGGTCCTACGGTCTGCCGGGGCCCACGCCCAGCCGGGTTGGGCGGCGAGCACGGTGAGCCGGTCGAGATCCGGAAACAGCCGAAGGTCGCCGACGGGTCCACCGATGTGCGGACTGGTCGTGATGGAGTCCCCGACCGTGAAGACGTCGAACACCGGCGACATGCCCACCCCCAGGACCGCGGCGTCGGCGAGTCTCCTCGTGGGGACGGACTTGACCCGGGTGATGCCGGCGTTGTCGACCCACGTCAGGGCGATCGCCGCGACATGTCGCAGCGCGAGTCGCGACCCGATCTCCTTGGCGCGGAAGCCACGGCGCGTGGGTCGGTCGCCGTCGCCTCGGTCGAGGGCCTGAGCCATGACCTGATCCTTCCCACCAGAAGCCCTGATAGAAAGATGGTCGTGCGGCTCCTCGATGTCCATGCGCGGTACGGCCGGCGCGCTCCATGGGTTCTCCGCGGTGTCGACGTCGAACTCCGTGCCGGTGAAACGGTGGTCCTCGAGGGCCGCAACGGCTCCGGGAAGTCGACCCTGCTGCGGGTGATGGCGGGCCTGCTGCCGGCGGGGCGCGGGAGGGTGTCCGGTCGACCTGCACCGGTCGGCTGGGTACCTGAGCGGCTGCCGGTCGGTCGTCCGTTCACGGTGCGGCGTTACCTGGTGGCGATGGCACGGGTCCAGGGCATCGCCGCAGACGAGGCGCTGTCACGGATCGACACGCTGGCCTCACGACTGCACCTCGACGAGTTTCTCGACACGGCACTCGCATCGGTCTCCCAGGGCACCCGACGCAAGGTGGGGTTGACACAAGCACTGCTCAGGCGTCCCGGCCTGCTCGTCATGGACGAGCCGTGGGAGGGCCTCGACGCGAGCAGCCAGGACGAGCTTCCCGCGCTGGTGGCGGAGGTCACCGCGGCCGGCGGGTCCTGCGTACTCACCGATCACCGTGGCCGCGCCGGTGACCTCGGTCCGACCAGACGGTGGACGCTCGAGGCCGGACGGGTCCACGAGGGCAGCGCCGACCGCGCGGACCGCGCCACCGAGGACGTACGGAGCGAGCCGTGAGCCAGGTCGCCGCCCTCGTCCGCATGCGCATCGCCGCCTTCATAGGGCTCCAGCGGATCTGGCCGCCGCTTGTCGCGACACTCGCGCTCCTGTCGGTCGCCCACGCCGGGGGAGCCGCGCCACCCAGCCAGGCGTACGCATTCTCAGCCGGGTTGCTCTTCGGAGTCTTCGCCTGGCAGACCAAGCTCGTGCTCGACTCCGAGCCCGACGAACAACGCCTCCTGGCCAGGATCGGCGTCGGTTCACGGGGCCGCGAGCTGGCTGCCGGACTGCTGGCCGCCCTCGTCCTGGCCATCCCGGTGACCGTGCTCGGTGTCGTGGCGCCGCTCCTCGTCGGCGCGGTAGCGATCTCGGGCGGCTGGCCGGGATGGGCGGTATGGGTCGCATTCGGCGGATGGCTGCACCTGCTGTCCGCGATGTGCGGCATCGGTGTCGGTGCACTTGCGAGCCGTCCCGTCATGGCAGGGGCGGGCTGGTCGGCAATGGTCCTCCTCGCGGTCCCCGTGATGGTGCTGGTCCTCGGGTCGCGACAGGCGGAGGCACCTCGCTGGATCGTCCCGCAACTGCTCGCCGCCTCCCGCATCGACAGAGCCGCTGACCTCGGATCGGTCGGTGTGATCACCGTGCACGCGGTGGTGTGGACGCTGGTGCTACTCGCGGGTTACTCGGCCCTGCGACGAAGTCGGCCGTGACCCGGGCATAGAGTCGGCTTTGTGCGCCGCGCAAAGATTGTTTGCACCCTCGGTCCCGCTACGTCCACACCTGAGCGGATCGGCGAACTCGTGGACGCCGGACTCGACGTCGCCCGACTCAACCTGAGCCACGGCAGCCACGCCGAGCACGAACGCATCTACCGGCTGGTCCGCGAGGCTGCCGAGGAAGCCGGTCGTGGCGTCGGGATCCTCGTCGACCTGCAGGGGCCCAAGATCAGGCTGGGGAAGTTCGCCGAAGGATCGGTCAACCTTGTCTACGGTGACCGCTTCACGATCACCACGCAGGAGTGTGTGGGTGACGCGTCCCGCTGCGGGACCACCTACGAAGGGCTGCCGCACGACGTCGACGCGGGGGACCGCATCCTCGTCGACGACGGCCGGCTCGCGCTCGACGTCGAGTCGGTGACCGACACCGATGTCGTGACCCGGGTGAGCGTGGGTGGGCGGGTGTCTGACCACAAAGGGCTCAACCTGCCCGGCGTAGGACTCTCGGTTCCGGCCCTGTCGGAGAAGGACCTCGACGACCTGCGCTGGGCGCTGCACCTGCGGGCCGACATGATCGCGCTGTCGTTCGTACGCAACGCCCGCGACGTCGAGGACGTCCGGCGGGTGATGGCCGAGGAGAAGATGCGGCTTCCGGTCATCGCGAAGATCGAGAAGCCCCAGGCGGTCCAGAACCTCGACGAGATCATCGACGCGTTCGACGGGTTCATGGTGGCCCGCGGGGACCTCGGCGTGGAGATGCCGCTCGAGGACGTCCCGCTGGTCCAGAAGCGGATCGTCGAACTTGCGCGCACCAACGCCAAGCCGGTGATCGTCGCCACCCAGATGCTCGAGTCCATGGTCAACGCACCCCGACCGACGCGGGCTGAGGCGTCCGACGTCGCTAACGCCGTCCTCGACGGCACCGACGCGGTGATGCTGTCGGGGGAGACCAGCGTCGGCCTCTATCCGATCGACGCCGTACGCACGATGGCGCGGATCGTCGAGACCACCGAGGAACACGGTCTTGAACGCGTTGCCGGCATCCAGTGGGAGCCGCGTACCAAGGGTGGGGTGATCGCCAAAGCCGCCGCCGAGGTGGCCGAACGCCTGGGCGCGAAGTTCCTGGTCGCCTTCACCCAGTCCGGCGACACCGCCCGGAGGCTGGCGCGCTACCGCTCGCGGGTGCCGATGCTGGCGTTCACGCCGGAGGAGGACACTCGTCACCAGCTCGCGCTGACCTGGGGTGTCGAGACGTTCCTCGCACCGACGGTCGCGCACACCGACGAGATGGTGAAGCAGGTCGATCGCGCCCTTCTGGCGGTTGGCCGGTGTCGCCGCGGTGACAACGTGGTGATCGTCGCGGGAAGCCCACCGAGCATCCCCGGATCGACCAACGCCCTCAGGGTGCACCGGATCGGCGACGCGGTGACCGAGGCGGCGCCGGGGTACCGGGTCTGAGTCGACCTGCCGGTCGATCCGCTCAGCCTGCCTGTGCCGCGTCCGGCCTGCCGGGGTGCTGCTCGTCGAGGAACCGGGCGAGCAGACCGCGAATGATCGTGGCCATCGCGAATCCGTGCTCCTGCGACCACGCCCGCAGGCGCGCGTGGTCCGCGGTGGGCAGGCGTACCGGCACCATCTGGTAGTCGCCACGCATCGGGTCGGACATCCCGAACGCCAGCGCCTCCTCGCGCACCCCCTTGGCCTGACCGCGGTGTGGGCGGGGCCCGGTGCGTGAGGGCGTGAAGTCGGCCCAGGAGCCTGGCGGCTGGTCGGTCGGCCCGGTGCCGGGTTCCTCGACCGAACCCACGGCCTGGGGGATCCGTTCGAACAGCCAGCGGAGGACATCGTGACGGTGTGCCTCGGGGAGGCTCTCGAGGGCCCTCAGCAGGAGCGCCTCCGGTCGGTCGGCGGCTTCGTCGGCCACGACGCCCTCCTTCAGTTGGTTCGGTTGGTCAGTCAGTTCGGTTGGTCAGTCAGTTCGGTTGGTCGGGCAGCGATATCGCAGAAGATATCGCTCCGGGGGCGATGATTTCCAGTACGCATCGCCCGGCGGTTACGTCGAATCTCGCCCAGACGAGGCCGTCAGGACCTCGGCCCGACATGGACGTCGAGCGCGGCGACGGCCTCCCGCCGGGCGACCGAGATCTGCCGTGGGTTGGGCCACCGCCAGGCGATCCCGAGCAGCTCGGGGGGCCAGGTGCACAGGTCGCGAATATCGGCGGAGGCATTGGTGAGGAAGTAGCGCGGATATTCGTACCGTTTTCGGCTTTCCATTCACCGTGCGTTCGGTCCAGTTGGTGATGCGGCAGCCGTCGGAATGGAAAAGCCCGCGCAGGAACCTGCCCGGGTATTCTTCGACGTTTTCACGTTGCCAGGGTTCCAGCACAATGGGTCGAGTGTGTTTCATTCCCGGCCATGCTGCGGCAACAAGCACGGCCAGTGTCTCCAGTACCCCATCACGGCTGAACAGCCGACGCTTGGCACGAGATAGACCTTACGGGCCGGATGGACACCTTGGATCGCTACCTTTGCCTCGGCCTGCAGGCCCGGATACCGGTCGTGCAGAAGATGCGCAAGGAGAAGACGCCCGTGCGCAGTTTGCCAAGGCACCCATCGCCGAGGTAGAGACCCAACGGGTGGGCATAGGACGAGTGGTCCGGAGTCCCCGGTGGGTCCGCGCATCGTGGACACCCGTGCTCGGCCCTTGTCAGTGCGACCGTCGGGCACGCGATGCCATTCGGTCAGCGCAGCTCGGCTGATGCCGAGCTTCCTGCTTGCCGCATTGAGGCTCATGCCTGTGGCGAGGAGAGCAAGCGCTCTTTCTCGAAACGCTCGGCTATACACAGGTTTAATATTGCATGGCCACCGACAATGCAGGACAGCGCTGTGCCGGGTGTGGGACTCGAACCCACAAGTCCTTTCGGACAATGGCTTTTGAGGCCATCGCGTTTGCCAGCTTCGCCAACCCGGCCTTGGTCCGCACGAATCCTACCGGGTCCCGCCGACAGGTCAGAACGGCCTGCCGCCGGGTACGCTGGCGGCGCTCGCAACGTGCAGCACTGGGCAGGAGGATCGCGCCGTGACCAACCCGACCGAGCGCCAACCACGCCGGGTCGTCTTAGCCGAGGACGAGGCGCTCATCCGACTCGACCTCGCGGAGATGCTGGGCGAGGAGGGATACGACGTCATCGGCCAGGCCGCCGACGGCGACAGCGCCCTCGCGCTCGTCCGTGAGCTGCGGCCGGATCTCGCGATCCTCGACGTCAAGATGCCCAAGCTCGACGGCATCACCGTGGCGGAGCGGATCGGCGACGAGAGCGTCTGCCCGGTGATCATCCTCACCGCCTTCAGCCAGCGCGACCTCGTCAACCGGGCGAGCGCCGCCGGCGCCATGGCCTATCTCGTCAAGCCGTTCACCAAGGCCGACCTGGTTCCCGCCATCGAGATCGCGGTCTCGCGTTTCACCGAGCGTGTCCAGCTCGAACGCGAGGTGGCTGGCCTCTCCGAGCGGCTCGAGACCCGCAAGCTGGTCGAGCGGGCGAAGTCCCTGCTGCAGCAGAAGTTCGACCTCAGCGAGCCGGACGCGTTCCGCTGGATCCAGAAGACGGCGATGGACAAGCGCGTCCCGATGCGCCGGGTCGCCCAGCTTGTGGTTGACGAAAGTGACACTGTCGTGGCGGACGGTCGCGAATCGGACGATTCCGAGGCCCCACCGGGGTGATTTTCCCGAGATGAGGGTGTCCAGAGTTACGAGACGGTAAGAGGGTGCGTGGGTCCGTTCACCTGAGTGGTCCCGTAGGGCTAGTCTCTGCACACTCCGTGAAGTACGGGGACGGCGCAAAGGGCGCCGGATCACGCGGCATCGGGAGGAATGGGACTTGTCGTGCCGACTCGGTCCGCTGTAGGTTCCGGCACCGACCGGCAGGGTGTCCGCCACTCAATGTGACTGCCGCAACACCATGACGTGTGGGTGGCTATGGAGGTATTCGTGAAAGCACGACTGGTGCGCGCCGTGGCGCTGGCGGCGGTTGTCTCGCTGAGCATCGCCTCATGCGCGCAGAACAAGGGCGGGTCCAACAACGGCGACACGACCGAGGAGCAAGCGCCTGGCCGGGTTGCCGTCAAGCCTGACGCCGCCCCACCGCTCCCCACCGGTGCGGTCCTGCCCGCCGGTGACGGAAAGGGCGAATGTGCCAAGGGCACCTCGATCGCCTACATCGGCACGATCGCCGGCGCGAGCGCAGCGCTCGGCCTCAACATTCTTCACGGCGTACGCCTTGCGGTGAAGGAGCACAACGAGGCCAACTCGGGTTGCCAGGTGAAGTTGAAGGAGTTCGACTCGGAGGGCAGCCCTGACAAGGCGCCCGGCGTCGTCACCCAGGCCATCAACGACCCGAGCATCCTCGGCGTCATCGGCCTGCCGTTCTCGGGTGAGTCGAAGGCGGTCGGCAAGGCGTTCAGCGACGCTGGACTCGTGACCGTCAGTCCGTCGGCCACCAACCCCGGGCTGTCGACGAACGGATGGAAGACGTTCTACCGCGCGCTCGGAAACGACGCGACACAGGCCCCCGCGATCGCGACGTTCATGTCCGACACACTCAAAGCCAAGAAGGTCTGTGTCGTCTCTGACGACTCCGAGTACGGCATCGGCCTCGCCGACCTGACGACCGAGGCGCTGGGCAAGAAGGTCGCCTGCGACCCGAAGATCAAGACGGGCCAGAAGGAATTCTCCGCGGTGGTCGGTGAAATCACCTCCGCGGCGCCCGACGCGGTCTTCTTCTCCGGCTACTACCCGGAGGCGGCACCCTTCGTTCAGCAGCTGCGGGACGGTGGATTCGAGGGCTCGGTAGTGGCACCAGACGGTGTACGCGACGACGAGTTCGTCAAGAACGCAGGCGACGCCGCCGAAGGCGTCTACCTCAGTTGCCCGTGCCTGCCTTCGGCAGGGTTCGAGGAGTTCTCCACGAACTTCAAGGCGTTGTCGGACCGCGAGCCGTCGACGTACTCGCCCGAGGGCTACGACGCGACCACGATCCTTCTGCAGGCGCTCGACCAGGGCAGCAAGGACCGCGCGTCGGTGCTGGACTTCGTGAAGAACTACGAGGGCCAGGGGCTGACCAAGCAGTTCGAGTGGGACGAAACCGGTGAGCTCACCGAGACGCCGATCTGGATGTACGAGGTCAAGGATGGGGAGATCGTCCACCTGAAAGACCTCAGCAAGTAGGACGGCGACGACGATGGGACGGGCGCGGTAGGACCGAGGGAGACCTCGGGGCCTCCGCGCCCCTCCCACGTCGGAACTGAAATCGACCCCAACGGATGGACGTCTGAGTGTCACTCCACCTAGCGACCGGGTTGATCCAGGCCAGCGGAGGCTGGGTCGACTTCAATACCAGCCTCCTGCTCGACCGGTTCTGGGCCAACACGATCGACGGCCTTGCCTACGGCAGCATCTACGCCCTGGTGGCTATTGGGTACACCCTCGTCTACGGCGTCCTCAAGCTGATCAACTTCGCGCACTCCGAAGTCTTCATCGTCGGTGGCTTCGCCGCGTACGCGACGTTCGTGTTCCTCGGATACGAGCCAGGTCCGACGCTCGACAGCGGGCTCGGACCGCTGATCGTCAACCTCGCGTTGGCAGGGCTGGTGGCGATGATCGCCGCTGGTGGGGTCGCACTGATCCTCGAACGCGTGGCCTACCGCCCGCTGCGGCGCCGCAACGCCCCGCGGCTCGTGTTCCTCATCACCGCGATCGGCGCTTCGTTCGCCATTCAGCAGATCTTCCTGATCTGGCGAGGTGGCAACCCTGAGCCGGCGATCCGGCTGATGGCCCCCGAGGCGGTGTTCGAGTTCGGCACCACACGGATCACCCAGATCCAGATCATCGTCTTCGTGGCCGCGATCGCCCTGCTGGTCTTCGCGGACCAGTTCATCAACCGCACCCGACTCGGGCGCGGCATCCGGGCCGTTGCGCAGGACCCGGACACGGCCGCGTTGATGGGCGTCAACAAAGAGCGCGTCATCATGCTGACATTCATTCTCGGTGGGGTACTCGCAGGTGCCGCCGCACTCTTCTACATCATGCAGATTCCGCAGGGGGTTTTGTACAACGGCGGATTCCTGCTGGGAATCAAGGCGTTCACGGCCGCGGTTCTCGGCGGCATCGGCAATCTCCGCGGTGCCCTTGTCGGCGGGTTGCTGCTCGGCGTGGTGGAAAACTACGGCCAGTCGTTCTTCGGCGGTGAGTGGCGGGACGTCGTGGCCTTCATCCTGCTCATCGGCATCCTGATGGTCCGACCTACCGGCATCCTCGGTGAGTCCCTCGGAAGGGCGCGGGTATGACTGCGCGAGGGCGGCGGGTCGCGACCGACCGCGTACCTTTCGGTCAACAGGTGCGGGACCGCTGGAATGCCCTCAGCCGGGTCCAGCAGTGGGCCTTCATCATCCCGTTGCTCGTGCTGGTCTACCTGCTCCCGGTCCTGAACTTCTTTCCGTTGACGACCGAACCCTGGACCGACTACGAACTCGCGCTGTTCAACGCGGCACGGTTCGGCCTGATCGCGCTCGGGCTCAACATCGTGCTCGGACAGGCCGGCCTGCTCGACCTCGGCTACGTGGGATTCTTCGCGATCGGTGCGTACGTCGCCGCGCTCATGACGAGCCCCGACTCGTTCCTCACCAACTCCGACTACTCCTGGATGGTCGTCGTCCCCGTGGCGATGGTCATCACGATGGTGTCGGGCATCGTCATCGGCACACCCACGCTGCGCTTACGCGGGGACTATCTCGCGATCGTGACGCTCGGCTTCGGCGAGATGGTGCGGCTTCTCGCGGACAACCTCGAACCGCTGCGGGGCAACCGTGGTTTCCAGGAAGTGGGTCGCCCACCCGGCACCTACGCCGACGGTGACGCGATCTTCACCCAGACCGACGGCAAACCGTGGTACTGGCTCACGATCACGTTCATCATCGTGATCCTGCTGCTGGTCGGGAACCTCGAACGCAGCCGGGTCGGCCGGGCCTGGGTCGCGATCCGTGAGGACGAGGACGCGGCGGAGCTGATGGGCATACCCACCTTCAAGTTCAAGGTGTGGGCGTTCGTCATGGGCGCGGCCGTCGGTGGTCTGTCCGGCGTCCTGTACGCCGGTCAGATCGGGTTCGTCAACAACCAGCGGTTCGACGTCGTGACGTCCATTCTCTTCGTCGCGGCGGTCGTCCTCGGCGGGTCGGGCAACAAGGTGGGTGTCCTGCTCGGGGCGGTGGTGATCTCCTATCTGCCCGACCGGCTCCAACTCGCCCCGGAGTACCGCTTCCTGATGTTCGGCGTCGCGCTCATCGTTCTGATGATCTTCCGGCCCCAGGGCCTGCTCGGTGCGCGACAACGCCTGCTCGCCCGTGGCCGGCAGGCGTATGTACGACTGGTCGGTCGTCCCGAGGAGGTCGGTACCGAGAGCGCCCTCACCGACTCCGGCAAGGGGGTGAACGCATGACCAGCCGTCCAGACGAGAGCGCGCCGGTGACCGACGATCCGGCTACGGCCGCGAGCTCGCCGCCGACGGGCGGGGGGTTGTCCGCCGAGGTCCGTGAGATGAGTGCGACCGAACGCGCCGAGCACTTCGCGGAGGTAGCCGAAGCGGTCGCTCCCGACCGGGAGATCGGTGTCGATCTCGGCGGGACGCTGTTCGAACTGCGGGACGTGACCCTGCGGTTCGGTGGTCTGGTCGCGCTGGACTCGGTGTCGTTCGGGATCCGGCGGGGCGAGATCCTCGGCCTGATCGGCCCCAACGGTGCCGGCAAGACCACCTGCTTCAACGTCATGACCGGCGTCTACCGTCCGACCTCGGGAGAGTTACGACTGGAGGACAGGCGGCTCGGCCGCGTCAAGCGGCACCAGATCACCCGGCGCGGTGTGGCCAGAACGTTCCAGAACATCCGCCTCTTCGAAGGCATGACGGCTCTGGAGAACGTCGTCGTCGGCACCGATGCGCGGCACCGCACCAGTGTCGCGGGCGCGCTGTGCCGCTTGCCGCGGCACTGGCGCGAGGAAGGTGAGGGCGTCGAGCGTGCCATGGCCCTGCTGGAGTTCGTGGGGATCGCCGACCGGGCCGCCGACCGCGCGCGGAACCTACCGTACGGCTACCAACGCCGGCTCGAGATCGCTCGCGCTCTCGCCACGGAGCCGAAGCTGCTCTGCCTCGACGAGCCGGCCGCGGGGTTCAACCCCGCCGAGAAGGACCAGCTCATGGAACTCATCCGCCGGATCCGCGACGACGGGTACACCGTCCTGCTGATCGACCACGACATGCGGGTGGTGATGGGTGTGACGGACCGGATCGTGGTGTTGGAGTTCGGCAAGAAGATCGCGGACGGTACGCCCGCCGAGGTCAGGGACGATCCGGCCGTCATCGCCGCCTATCTGGGGGTCGTCGACGATGCCACTGCTTGAGGTCGACGGGATCTCGGTCCACTACGGCCGGATCGAGGCGCTTCGCGACGTCTCGCTGAGCGTCGAGCAGGGCGAGATCGTCACGCTGATCGGTGCCAACGGGGCCGGCAAGACCACCACGCTGAAGGCCATCTCGGGCCTCCTTCCGCTCTCGCGTGGCGCCGTCCGGTTCGACGGTGACGACATCTCCAGGCTGCGGGCCGACCTGCGGGTCGTGCGCGGGATCTGCCAGGCGCCGGAAGGGCGTGGGGTGTTCCCTGGCATGACGGTGCGGGAGAACCTCGAGATGGGGTGCTACACGCGGAAGGACCGGTCGGGTATCGCCGAGGACTTCGCTCGGGTCCACGAACTCTTCCCGCGGCTTGCCGAACGCTCCTCCCAGGTGGGTGGAACGCTCTCGGGCGGCGAGCAGCAGATGGTCGCGATCGGGCGGGCGCTGATGGCCCGACCGCGGCTGCTTCTGCTGGACGAACCTTCGATGGGACTCGCGCCCCAGTTCATCCAGCAGATCTTCGAGATCATCACCGAGATCAACAACCAGGGCACGACCGTGCTCCTGGTCGAGCAGAACGCCCACCAGGCGCTGCGCCGGGCGCATCGGGGGTACGTCCTGGAGACCGGGTTGGTGACCAGGTCCAGCACGGGGACCGAGCTCCTCTCCGACCCGGCGGTGAAGGACGCGTACCTCGGCATGGCCTGACTGGCCGGACGCCGGGGCAGGCGAGGTCGGAAGCGAGGCAGGCGAACCTCCCCTGAAGTGGGCAGGGAGCCGGAACACTGGTGGGCATGGAGTGTCAGACCGAGCGGCTGCTCATCCGCGACTTCGAGACCGACGATCGTGCGTCGGTCCGCCGGTGGCGCACCGACCCCGAGGTCATGCGGTACCTCGACCAGCCACTCGGTCGCGACCCGGACTCGTGGTTCGACACGGTGCTTCGGTTCAGCACGCAGGAGCCGCGTGGGTCGCATGACGCCGCGATCGTTCTGCGGTCCACCGGAGAGGTGATCGGCTGGATCGGCATCGGACGGACCATCGATCCCGGTGCCGGCGACCTGGTGGTGGGCTACGCGCTCGGGCAGGCGTGGTGGGGCAAGGGGTACATGACCGAGGCGCTCCTCGCGGTTCTGGCGTACGGATTCACCACTCTCGGCGCGCGGACGATCTCGGCGCAGTACTACGTCGCCAACCCCAGGTCGGCCAGGGTCATGGAGAAGGCCGGCATGGTGCCGGCCGGACAGGCGCCCTCGGCCAATCCGGCGCTCGGGACCAGCGAGCGGTACGTCGCGCGGCGCGACACCTGGCAGGGACCTGACGGCGAACGTGCGACAACTCCCACCTGACGCGGAGTCCGTCAGCGCACCCACACCACGACGGCGGTGACGAGAGGGGCCGCGACGAGGGCGGGTAGCAGGTCTCCGACCGGTAGCTGCTTGATCCGCAGGAGGCGCAGCGCGACGCCTACCAGGAGCAGGCCTCCGGTCGCCGTGAGGGCCGAGATCTGGGCCTCGCCGAGGAACTCGCCAGCGACGGCCCCCACCAGGGTGAGCCCGCCCTGGATGACGAGGACGGCGAGGGCGGACGCCGCGACTCCCCACCCGAACGAGGTCGCGAACGCGATCGCGGCGAACCCGTCGAGGGCGGCCTTGAGAGCGAGTTGGTCCGACCCGCGACCGAGGCCGTCGGAGATCGACCCGAGCACGGTCAGCGGCCCGACGCAGAACACCAGCGACGCCGACACGAACCCCTCGACGAACCGGCGCCGCTCGGCGGAGGCCGACCCGGCGGAGAGCTGGCGCTGGAGCGCGTGGCCGATGCCTTCGAGCCTGCTCTCCAGGCGCAACAGAGATCCGACGACGCCGCCCAGCACGAGCGACGTGAGGATGATCAGGATCGGTGCGCTGTCGCCGACCGTCACGACCAACGCCCGGTCGCGTACCGCGATCGCTGCGAAGGCCGCGATCAGCAGCGTGACCAGACCCAGGGCGTCGGTCACGACGTCACGGGTGCGCTGCGGCAGCCGGTGGCCGAGCAGGACGCCGAGCGTCGCGCCGACCAGCACGGTGACGACGTTGAGCAGGGTCCCGAAGCCAGGAAACACGCCCGGAGACTACCCGGGCGAAACTGGGGCGACCGATCCAGGACCGGGTGGCTACCCTTGGGCGTACAGGCATCGACCCGGCCATCACCGGCGAGCCTTTCGGAAGAACGGGATCCGCACCGTAACGGACGTGCCGCCACGGCAGCCGTCCGGACCGGACGAAACGGATCCTCACTAGACCCGAACGGGTCCGGCCCGTCACAGCCGGCCTACGAGCGGGTCCGACCGCACGCCCTTCCAAGGAGGCGGGCACCGGGCCAAGCGAGGTGGTACCGCGGGCGGTCACCCAGCAGGGGTTTCCTCGCTCGTCCTCGCACCAGATTCCGCGGGACAGCCCGCGGTGGTGAGGCGAGGACGAGGCGACGATGTATCCGCGACACCGCGACGATGCGGCAACTCCGGCGCCCGAGGGGTCGAGCCCGACGTTGCCGGCGACGCCGTCCTTCCCTGAGCTCGAGCGCGAGGTGCTGGAGTACTGGGAGGCGGACAAGACCTTCCAGGCGAGCATCGACCAGCGTGATCCCGGCCCGCAGGGCTC
>JBOHED010000204.1:0-3578 GCA_050700915.1 Actinopolymorphaceae bacterium
ACCCGCTGGGCGATCGCGAAGGCGCGGTTGGCGGCCGGGACCCCAGCGTAGATGGCGACCTGCAGCAGGATCTCGGAGATCTCGGCCGAGTCGAGCCCGTTACGCCGCGCCGCGCGGACGTGCATCGCCAGCTCGTCGTCGTGGTGCAGAGTGGCGAGGATCGCGAGCGTGATCGCGGAGCGGGTACGCCGGTCGAGGCCGGGGCGGCTCCAGATCTCGCCCCAGGCGTACCGCGTGATGAGCTCCTGGAAGTCGGCCGTGACCGCGTCGGTGCGCGCGACCGCCCGGTCGACATGGTCGTCGCCCAGCACTTCGCGGCGCACCCGCATCCCCTCGTCGAAGCGGCACTGGTCGTCCACGCTCATCCTCCCGATGCGGTCGTACGCCGGTGATGCGCGGCCAGGGCCCGGTCGACGAAGGCGTCGGTGGAGCCGAGCCAGCCGCGCGGGTCGAGTGCGTCGTCGATGTCGGCCGGCGTGAGGAGTGTGCGGAGGTCGTCGGCGGCGAGGAGTTGGTCGCGGAAGCTGGTGCCGGTGCGTACGGCGGCGCGGGTCAGCTCGCCGACCCGCTCGTGCGCGGCGGTACGCCCGAGGGCTGGCGCGAGTCTGCTGGCGACGCTCTCGGCCATGACGAGCCCACCCGAGGCGTCGAGGTTCGCGCGCATCCGGTCGGCGTCGACGACGAGGCCGTCGAGCAGGCGTCCGGTGCGGCGGAGCGCACCGCCGGCCAGGCGTACGAGGTCGCGCAGGGGTTCCCACTCGGCGTGCCAGGCGCCGGTGGCGCGTTCGTGTTCGTGCAGGGCGGAGGCGTGAACTGTCGCCACCAGGCCCGGGACGCGGCGCGCGGCGGCGACGACGAGGACGGAGTCCACCGGATTCCGCTTGTGCGGCAGCGCCGACGACCCGCCGCGGCCTGTCCCGTCGTCGGCCGTCCCACCTTCGGCGACCTCAGCGACCTCGGTCTGGGCAAGCAGGGTGACATCGAGCGCTATCTTGCCGGCGGCCGTCACGACGCCGCCGAGGGCCGTGGCCACGTCCAGCCAGCGTTGCCGGTCGGTGTGCCAGGGCATCGTCGGTGCCGAGAGGCCGAGCCGGCGGGCGTAGTGGTCGGCGACGGCCACCCCGGTGGCCGGGCCGAGTGCGGCCAGCGTCCCGGCGGCGCCGCCGAGCTGGACCGCGAGGTTCGTGCGTACGGAGGTGAGCCGGACCGCGGCCTCCTCCAGGCCGGTCAACCAGCCGGCACACCTGAGTCCGAACGTCGTCGGGAGCGCCTGCTGGCCGAGCGTCCGGGCGACCATGAGAGTGCCACGATGTGTGTCCGCCAGACGCGCGCACGCGGCCGCCGCGGCGTCGAGGGTCGGGGCGAGGAGGTCCATCGCGCGCGCCACCATCAGGACGAACGCGGTGTCGAGGATGTCCTGGCTGGTGGCACCGTGGTGCACCCACGGCCGCACCTCGGGTGGCACGCGCGAGGTGAGGGCGCGGACGAGGGGTACGACGGGGTTGCCGCTCGCGTCCGCCTGCTGGCCGAGCCGAGGGAGGTCGTACCCGTGCGGGTCGCACGCGGCGGAGATCGCCTCCGCGGTCTCCCTCGGGAACAGGTCCGCGTCGGCCTCCGCGTGGGCGAGCGCGCTCTCGGCGTCCAGCATCGCGCGGAGTACGGCGGCGTCGGACACCGCGGCGTCGACGGTCGCGTCGCCGAACAACGGAGCGAACAGCCCGCCTTGCGGCGCTCCGGACGAGGCACCCGCCGACGCTCCGGACGGGCCGGGTTCCTCAGGGCCCATCGGCGCGCTCAGACGGCGAAGAAACAGGTTTCATTCCCACCCTGCAGCCTGATGTCGAAGGTCAGCCCGTCCTCGTCCTCCCGGGCGAGCAGCGTCGCGCGGGCAGCTGCCGGCAACGCGGCGAGCACCGGGTCGGCGGCGTTCGCCGCGCTCTCGTCAGGGAAGTAGAGCCGTGTCACCAGCCGGTCGAGCATGCCGCGGCCGAGGACGGTGAGGGTGAGGTGTGGCGCCTCGACGCCACCGTCCGGGGAGGGGAGCGGCCCGGGCTTGAGCGTGAGGACCCACCAGCGGCCCTTCGCGTCGGTCGGGCTGCGGCCGAAGCCGCGGAACTCCCGCACCGCGGGCGGGCACGGACCGCGCGGGTCGTCGGGGTGGTCGAAGCGTCCGGCCGGGTCGGCCTGCCAGGTCTCGATCAACGCGTCGGGGACGGGTACGCCGTCGCCGTCGAACACCTGCCCGCTGATCCGGACCGCACCCGGCGTCCCGGCGGGTACGACGTACTGGCCGTCCGGCCACGGCAGGCCGAGGGAAAGGTACGGGCCGACCGTTTGCGACGGCGTGATCCCCAAGCGGGGGAGGGATCCAGCGTCACTCGTCATCGTCGTCCTCCTCCTCGAAGGGCGTTGCCGCCCGGCCGCGCAGCACGATGTCGAAGGAGTACGCCAGCGCCCACTCCGGCGTCGTCCGCCCGTGGTCGTAGCGGGACACCATCCGCTGCCGGGCGCCCTCGTCGCGTACCGACAAAAAGATCGGGTCCTGGTCGAAGAGCGGATCGTCCGGGAAGTACATCTGCGTGACCAGCCGCTGCGTGAACGCCCGCCCGAACAGCGAGAAGTGGATGTGTGCCGGCCGCCACGCGTTGGGATGGTTGCGCCACGGATAGGCGCCCGGCCGGATGGTGAGGAACTCGTACCGCCCCTCCGCGTCGGTCAGCACCCGCCCTGCTCCGGTGAAGTTCGGGTCGAGCGGCGCCGGCCAGGTGTCGAGGGCGTGCCGGTAGCGCCCGGCGGCGTTGGCCTGCCACACCTCGACCAGGGTGTTCGGGACGGGACGACCGTCGCTCTCCAGCACCCGTCCGTGCACGATGATGCGCTGGCCGAGCGCTTCACCGGCGTGCTGGCGTGTGAGGTCGTGGTCGAGTTCGCCGATGCGTTCCTCGCCGAGCAGGGGGCCGGTCACCTCGGTGAGGCGCTGGGGCAGCACGACCAGCGGTTCCCGCGGGAAGCGCAACGCCGTCGACCGGTAACCGGGGGAGTCCAGCGGCGGATGAGCCTCGGTGGCGGGCTCGTACGTCGGCAGGACCAGGCCGGTTTGCTGCTGCGTCATCCTCGCGCTCCCCTCACCGTGGGCGGTCATGTGCGCTCTCGGGGTCATGTGGGCTCTCGCGGCCATGTGCGCTCTCGGGTCATGGACTCTCCAGGATCACGGCGAGGCCCTGGCCGACGCCGATGCAGAGCGCCGCCAGCCCTCGCCCGCCGCCCCGGCGGTGCAGCTGCCACGCCAGCGACCCGAGGATGCGCGCGCCGGAACACCCGAGCGGATGTCCCAGTGCAATCGCTCCGCCGAGCGGGTTGACGATCGTGGCATCGAGCTCGCGCCACTCGGCGAGGCAGGCGAGCGACTGCGCCGCGAACGCCTCGTTCAGCTCGACGACAGAGAGATCGGCCCACCGGAGACCGGCCCGGTCCAGTGCCCGTTCGGCCGCCTGCACCGGCGCGATCCCGAACAACTGCGGCTCCACGGCGGCGACACCGCGCGCGACGATCCGGGCCAGCGGCTCGCGGCCAGCAGC
>JBOHED010000205.1:0-5787 GCA_050700915.1 Actinopolymorphaceae bacterium
CCGCGGGTAGGGCCGACACCGGCTCGGTCGCCACCGCCCGGTCGACCCGGAGCACCTCCGCACCGAGGTCGGACAGCATCATCGCGGCGAACGGCCCGGGCGCCAGACTCGCCAACTCCAGCACCCGCAGACCATTGAGCGGACCAGTCATCGCCCCATCATCGAGGGTCGTCGTCGGGGACGCGAACACCCTCGCCCCTGCGAGAGGGATTCTTGATCATGCGTCACAAAGTGGCGGCTTCTCGGGGGGCCGCGGAACAGCCATTCGTGACGCGTGATCAACACCAGGGGCCGACCGGGAGGTGTCCCACCGACTTCTGGACGTTCCGGCGGCACGGATCGAGGTGCGGTCGCCCCTCACGGCATATGGGGGCTGCCGGCGCTGTCGCCGACCGGCTCGGCCGCCGACGACGACGCCGGACCCCACCGCCGTCAGCTAGACTCGCCGAGCATCGCGCGGCTGATGATGTCCTTCATGATCTCCGACGTACCGGCGTAGATGCGTTGCACCCGCGCGTCGGCGTACGCACGACAGATCGGGTACTCCCACATGTAGCCGTACCCACCATGCATCTGTACGCAGTCGTCGACCACCCGGCCGAGCATCTCGGTGGCGAACAGCTTCGCCGACGCGGCCGACGCGGCGTCCAGCTCGCCAGCGGCTGCGGCGAGTACGCAGCGGTCGACGTACGCCTGCGCCACCTCGATCTCGGTCCGCATCTGCGCCAGCCGGAACCGGGTGTCCTGGAACCCTGCCAGCGGCCGCCCGAACGCCTGGCGCTCCTGGACGTACGTCAGCGTGTCGGCCAGCGCCACGTCCGCCCCCGCCACCGCGCTCATCGCGACGACCAGGCGTTCCTGGGCGAACAGCCGGATGATCTGGGTGAACCCCTCGGTCGGTTGGCCGAGCACGTGGTCCTTCGGGATCCGGCAGGCGTCGAAGAATAGCTCGGCGGTGTCCTGGGTACGCAGGCCGAGCTTGTCGAGCTTCCGCCCCCGGCTGAACCCGGGCGTGCCGGTCTCGACAAGGAACAGCCCGATCCCGTGCCGGCGGTCCGGCTGGGTCCGTGCGGCGACGAGTACGACGTCGGCGCAGATGCCGTTGGACACGAACGTCTTCGCGCCGTCGAGCACCCAGTGGTCGCCGTCGTCGACCGCCTTGGTCCGCATGCCGGCCACGTCGGAGCCCGCCTCCGGCTCGGTGATCGCGATCGCGAGGATCGCCTCGCCGGTCACGGCCCGGGTGAGGAACCGGCGCTTCTGCTGACGGGTCCCCGCGTGGATGAGGTACGGCGCGACGATCGCGTTGTGCAGCGCCAGCCCGAATCCTGACTCGTGGACCCGGGCGAGCTCCTCCATCATGATCTGTTCGTACCGGAGGTCGACGATGCCCAGTCCGCCGTACGCCGGGTCGGCCGCCGGCACCACGAATCCCTGCGCTCCGGCGACCCGCCAGATCTCCTTGTCGACCAGCCCGGCCTTGTCCCAGTCCGGCTGGCGCGGGACGACCTCGCGTTCACAGAAGGTACGAAACGACTCCCGGAACGACTCGTGGTCAGCCTCGTAGTATCCAGCCCGCATGCCCTCGATCCTGCCAGGAAGGCGCGGCGGGCGGTGCGTTCTGTCACTCCCGGCCCTCTGTCACTCCATGTTCCGGGCCAGGGAAGCCCCCTCATTGAATGAGGGTGCCCCTGCGGCGAAGGGTCGCTGGATGAGGGGACCCCTGAAGCGAACCTATTGGACGAGGGTGCCCCTCACGCAACACCCGGTTGGACGAGGGCGCCCCTGCGGCGAACCTATTGGACGAGGGCGCCCCTCACGCAACGGCCGGTTGGACGAGGGTGCCCCTCACCCAGAGGAGCGGGGCGGTCAGCTCTCCCCGAGGACGGCCCGCAGCCGGGTGGCGAACGTGTCGGGATCCTCGGCGAAGCCGATGTGGCCGCCGGGGAACATCGTCGGCGCGATGCCGAGCGCCGCCGCGAGCGCTCTCGACGAACGGTCGCAGAGCTGGCCCGCGGAGTCGTCGCCGATGCCGATCACGACGCGAGTTTTCGTCGTACGCAGGACGTCGATGTCAGGCACCCAGCGGACCGTCGACCGGATCATGTGTGCGTACTGGAAGTCGTCGTCCGCTGCCTCCTGCGGCGTACGTTCTCCCGCGAACATCATCTGGAACACCTCCTCGGGCATCTCGATGTTGGCGATGGCCAGGAACTTGCGCCAGGCGCCCACGACGTCACCGGAAAGATGGGTGGCGATCAGGTCCTCGGTCCGCTCGCGAAGGTCCTCGTTGTCGTCGAGCCCGTGGTGCAGCGGGGGTTCGTGGGCGACGACGGTGTGGGCGAGCTCGGGGTGGGCCTGGGCAAGGGCCAGGACACTGACGGCGCCGCCGCTGGAGCCGAAGACCGCAGCCGCGCCGGCGTCGGCGTGGGCGATGAGCCGGGCGAGGTCGTCCGCGCGTAGGTCCGGGGTCGAGTCCCGGTCGCGATCGTCGACGGCGCTGCGGTTGATGCCACGTGGGTCCGTGGTGAGCACGGTGTGGTCGGTGGCGAGGAGGTCGGCCAGCGGCGCGAAGGACCGTGCGTCCATCGGGGCGCCGACGAGCACGACGAGCGGGCCGGTCCCCCGTACCTCGTAGTGCAGTGTGGCGTCGGGGACCCGGAGAGTCCCGGTCTTGATGGCTGTGGCTGTGGTGGTGGACGGCTGGTTCATCGGGATCCTCCTGGTACACGGCGTTCTTCGTGGATTGCGCGTCTTGTCGCGCTGGTCGGCGTCGGCAGGTGCTGGGTCAGGAGAGGTGACTCCACCCGTGGGGCAGAATCGTCGTTCGTGAGCGACGCTTCTTCGGTGGGACCGGCGGGTCGGGCCTCCGCGGGCGCCACCGGTGCCGAGGCGGCCGCGGACCTCGACCGGGCGCGCGGCGGGGACGATGCTGCGTTCACCCGCCTCGTGGAACCGCTGCGGCGCGAACTGCACGCCCACTGCTACCGGATGCTCGGCTCGAGCCACGACGCCGACGACGCACTGCAGGACGCCCTGCTCCGGGCCTGGCGCGGCCTCGCCCGCTTCCAGGGTCGCAGCTCCCTGCGTTCGTGGCTCTACACCGTGGCCACCCGTACCTGCCTGGACATCGTGGAGACGCGCGGCAGACGGGCCATGCCCGTCGACCTCGGCCCGTCCAGCGATCGCGCGGTGATCGGCGACGCCCCGCTGAGCGACGTCGCCTGGATGGGGCCCTATCACGACGTGGGCCTCAGTGCCGGTTCGGTCGGATCGGCCGGTCCGGAGGTCCGGTACGAACAGCGCGAAGCGGTCGAGCTCGCCTTCGTCGCGGCCCTGCAGCACCTGCCCGGCAACCAGCGGGCGGCGCTGCTGCTCTTCGAGGTCCTCGGGTTCAGCGCCGCCGAGATCGCCACCATGATGGACACGTCGACCACCTCGGTGAACAGCGCGCTGGCCCGGGCGCGGCGGATCGTCGCCGAGAAGGTCCCCGCCGCGACTCAGCAGCAGACCCTGCGCCAGATCGACGACGCCCGGGTACGGGAGATCGTCGCCAGTTACTCCGCGGCCCTGGAACAGGGCGATGCCGACGCCCTGGTCGCGCTGCTCACCGAGGACGTCACGTGGTCGATGCCGCCGCTGCCGCACTGGTACCGCGGGATCGCCGCTGTCACCGACTTCGCCGTACGAGTCCCGCTGACCGGATGCGGTTCCTGGCGACACATTCCGACCAGCGCGAACGCCCAGCCGGCGGTGGGTTCGTACCTCTGGAACGACGAAGCCGGCGCGCACGTCAGCTTCGCGATCGACGTCCTGACCCTGCGGGGAGAACGCGTCGCCGAGATCACGGCGTTCATCGGCCCCGAGCATTTTGAGGCGTTCGGCCTGCCTGCCTCGCTGCCCTGACAGTTGCTTCCCTGACATGGGGCGGTCTGTCGACGTACCAGCGGCCGATCCGCGGCGAGTCGGTGGACGAGGTGCGCGTCGCGGTGGCGCCCGCTGCGCACAGGAGGCTCGCGAACATCGTGCCTCGTGGTATCCGGCCACTGCCAAGGCAGGAGGTCAACGGGCCGCTACGGCGAGCAGGACGCCGAGTGCCACGCAAATGACGAAGGTTCCTATCCGCCATAGCACGGTCTTACCCTTCGGATGTCGAGTGCGGTGGCGCGGTCTGTGCCGGTGACCTGTCTTGTTCAGGTACGTCTCGCCAAGGTCCCGCTCCTGGTTGTGGCGCAGCGGCCGGGAGCGGGATGTAGGAAATGGGAGTCGACCAGCCGCCGCGCCACGGGACCACCGTGTCCGACATGGCGGGCCCGGTGCGGAGCCAGACAGGGGGCCACTAGCGGGGCCCGAGCCGTGCGGCAGTGAACCTACGCCGCACACGTCATCAGGCGGCACTCCCTGGAACCAGCAGTAGCTTTCCTAGCTGATCAGAAGCGCGACGCCGGAGGCGGCGCCAGCCCACAGCAGGCTCGTGAGCGTCCCGACGATGAATCGTTCGGAGGCACCTGGCGCATGGAGCTCCGGATAACGGGCCAGGGCTTTCACCACCAGGATCGCCGCGACACCTGCAGGAAACCCGGCTAGCAGACTTGCCGATGCGGCCGCACGCTCAAGGACACCGATCAACTGACCACATCGAAGAACCTGTCGCGCGGACGCACCTGCGGAGCCACGGAGTCCGACGGCCGGCTGACCGATTGCGTATCCCGCCGAAGCAGGTTCCTGTGTCCGGAGTAGCACCGAAGCCGTGATCGGTACGCCGCCCAGGGTGGCGACGAGTAGGGTCAGGCAACTCGTCAAACCGCCCGTGGGTAACCCCACTGGCCCGACGTCTGCAGCGGACAGAACCGCCAGCCCAGCAAGCGAGCCAAGAGCGAGCGCTGCCGTCCACCACGGGTACCGGTCGACCTCCGCGATCACTGGACTTGGCTCGGGCTGATCCTCCGCCGCGGCGGGCTCAGGCTGTCGTGCTGTCACGCCGCCGAGCGCGACTGCGGACGACGGATGTCGACGACGGCCGCGAGCGGTGATGAGCTCCAGCTCTCGGAGCGGAAACTGGAGCGCAGCACTCAGGTGCCTCAACCAGTACGTTGACGGAATCCGTACGCCACGCTCCCATCGCGACACCTCGGACCGGGTGACCGCAGGGTTCTCTGACAAGTCGGCAAGGACCTCTGCGAGACGTGACTGCGAGAGGCCGTGGGCCTGACGCAAGCGCGCAAGGGTGAGGCCGATCTCGCCCTCCGGCATGAGGACCTCCGACGTCGAAACCGGGATGTGATCCACTGGCATATGTAGCAGTTCTTCTGGCTACCTTCCAGCGGCGGACGGACCTGCGGTCCTACCTGCCGGTAAGGCTCGGCGGGTGGAAGCGGTCCCCGTACCGGCTCGCCAACTCCTCCGCGCGCGCCTCGAACGCCTTCGCCCCGCCGTACGCCTCGACGAACTGTGCGGCTCCACCGGTCCACGCCGGGAACCCGATCCCGAAGATGCTGCCCACGTTGGCGTCCCGTTCCGACGTGACGACGCCCTCGGCCATGCAGCGCAGCGTCTCGATCGACTGGACGAACAGCAGCCGGTCGCGGACGTCCTCCTCCGGCACGTCACCCGCTCCGATCGCGAAGTGCCGGGCGAGCTCGGGCCACAGCCGCTTCTTGCCGATGTCGCGGGCGTCGAAGGCGTTCCCACCGTTCGTCACCGGGTAGTCGTAGAAGCCCGCGCCGGCCGCCTTGCCCGGCCGCCCCAGCTCGCTGACCATGCGGTCGACGACCGCGTACGCCGGAT
>JBOHED010000206.1:0-2704 GCA_050700915.1 Actinopolymorphaceae bacterium
CTTCGAGCATGCTGCGCTCGTCGGCGGTACCGGTGCCGGCGATGTCGAACGCGGTGCCATGGTCGACGGACGTACGCACGACCGGCAGCCCGACCGTGATGTTGACGCCGGACTCCAGGCCGAGGACCTTCACCGGACAGTGGCCCTGGTCGTGGTACATCGCGACGACGAGGTCGAAGTCACCGCGGACGGCCCGGAAGAACACGCTGTCCGCGGGCAGTGGCCCGGCCGCGTCGATACCGTCGGCACGGGCCGCGGCGACGCCCGGCGCGACCTTCGCCTCCTCCTCGCCCCGGCCGAAGAGGCCGTTCTCGCCCGCGTGTGGGTTGATGCCGCACACCGCGATCCGTGGGCTGGCGATTCCTGACCGGACCAGCGTCTCGTGGCCGCGCCGGATCGTGCGTTCGACCAGGCCGGGATCGATCCGCTCGACCGCGTCGACCAGGCCGATGTGCGTCGTACAGTGCACCACCCGCAGGGTCGGCGCGCTGAGCATCATCGAGACCTCAGGCGTGCCGGTGAGGTCGGCGAGGATCTCGGTGTGTCCCGGAAAACGGTAGCCGGCCGCGTGCAGCGCCTCCTTGTTGAGCGGCGCCGTGCAGATCGCGTCGACCTCACCGGCGGTCGCCAGGGCGACGGCGCGTTCGATGTAGCGGTACGCCGCCTCGCCGGCGACGGCTGACAGCTCGCCGAACGGTAGGTCGTCCGGGACCAGGGCGAGGTCGACGCAGTCGAGGGTGCCAGGCGTGTACGCGGCTTCCGACGGCCCCTTCACCGGCCGGATGGTCACGTCGAGGCCGCAGAGACCGGCGGCCTTCGCCAGGCGTGCCGCGTCACCGATGACGAGCGGCCGGAGCTGGGCGTAGGCCTCCGCGCTGGCCAGCGCCTTGACCACCACCTCTGGACCGACCCCCGCGGCGTCGCCCATGGTGATCGCGATGACAGGACGGTTCATCGTTCTCCTTCGGCTGGGGTGAGGAGTACGTCGAGCTTCGCACGGGCGCCGGCGAGGGTGCTCGGGCGGCCGAACGCCCCGGCCTTGGTCACGACCGGGATCGGCCGCGGCCCGATGGCGTACGACAGAGGTACGCCGGGTTCGACCTCGCCGACGAGGCGGAGGCCGGTGGTGCCCCAGGCGCGGAGGACGCCGGTCGCGGTATCGCCGCCGGTCGCCACCAGGCCGCCCACGAGCGGCGCGCAGGGTCTGAGGAGCTGGCCGAGACTGGCGGCGAGGTCCGCGTCGTCGCCCGCCCCAGATCGCCCTGGTTCGGCGCCGAGGGTGACGACAACGTCGCGTCCCGCGCGGAGGCACCCCATCACCTCCGCGACCTCGGCCAGGACAGGTGACCCGCCCGGGACAGCTTGCCGACCGCAGGGTTCGTGCGTACTCCCGATTGCGGTGACGGGAACCGTGACGTGCGTGACGCCCGCCGCGGCGAGGTGCGCGACCTGTGCCCGGGCGACGCCCGCGGTGCTGCCGACGACCACCAGGACCGGTCCGCTGGAGGCGGGTACGGCGCTTCCGCCCGGACGGTGCGCGGCAGGCCGCACGATCGGGGGACCAGCATTGGCGAGGGTGGCGCCCAGCGCGGACGCGAGGCCGCCGGAACCCACCCAGACCACACCCGAACCCAGGCGGGATCCCGCCGCGGCGATCGCACACAGGTCGTCATCGGTCTCTGCGTCGCACACGATCGCGTGCCGACCGGCAGCGCGGTGGGCGTCCAACGTGCCGGCCAACGCGGCTCCTCGGACGTCGGCCAGGTCGAGGTTCGTCACCGACAGTCCGGCGGCGGCGAGCGACGTGGCGATCGGGGGCCGGTCGATCGGCGTCCCGTCGACCAGGACGCCGCCACCGACCGTGGTGCGTCCGGTGCCGGGGAACGCCGGCGCGACGATCGCCACCGCATTCCGCTCCCAGGCCGTCAAGGCGACCTTGACCTCGATCCCGACATGGCCACGCAGCAGGGAGTCGGACTTTTTGTAGAGCGTGCGCACTCCCGTCGAGCGGAGCGCCTCGACGAGCCGTCGGGTGGTCCGCTCCGCAGGTTGTGGACCTAGTGCCCGGGTACCAGAGTCGACTGCCAGGACGTCGACTCCCGCGGCGATCCCGTCCGTGTCCTGGTCGGCCCAGGTGACGAGCGCCGACATGCCCGTGCGTACGAAGCCCACGGCGGTGTCGGCGGCTCCGGTCAGATCATCCGCGACGACACCGATCCGCGGCCGCGGCTGAGGCATGCCCGGTCACATCCACCCGTGCTGGCGGAGGCGGCGCAGCGGAAGGAGATACCACAGGACGGCGAACATGACCGCGACACAGCTGGCCAGCACGATCGCGAGAGTGAGGCCGAGGACGAGATCGATGACCAGCAGGACCGCGCTGACGATCGCGAGGAACAGCGTCGCCATCCCGCTGCGGGCGAGCCGGTTGGACGCGCGGACCACCTCGGGCTTGAGCCCCTTGGCGAACAGCGCGCGGTGGTAGGCCACCGGTGCCATCAGCAGAGCGGTCGCCGCACAGCACAGCAGCAGCGTGATGAGGTAGGTCACCTGGGCGAACGTTGATGCTTCGGAGAACACCGGCTGGACCGCCAGGATGAGCAGGAACCCGAACAGGATCTGGACGCCGGTCTGCAGTACCCGGAGCTCGGCGAGCAGTTCGGCGAAGTTGCGGTCGGCCCGCTGCAGCGGTGTCTCCCGCCGC
>JBOHED010000207.1:0-12880 GCA_050700915.1 Actinopolymorphaceae bacterium
GGTCGACCGGCACCGACTCACCGTCCACTGTCACGTGCGGATCCTTACCGAAGCCCGACACCGTGAACGTCGCCGGCCCTGCCGCGTAGCCCCGGACCGACAGGTCCAGCGTGCGACCGGGGGAGTACGCCGTCACGTCGATGTCCACGTCACCCTGGGGTGCCACCGCCACCGGGAACGGTGTCAACCTTCCCTTGCCGCCGCCCTTCACCTGGTAGAGCACGGGGAAGCGGAGCGAGTCGGCCCTGATCGCGAGCCGGTAGGCATCGGCGTACCGGTTCATCGCCAGCGCCGCCCTGGCGGCCGTGAGCAGCGCCTTCGCTTCTGTGTCGCCAGGGCGGATGTCGTCCCCGACGTTCCCGATGGCGTCGGCGGCGTCGCGGCGCCACTGGATCACCAGGCTGCGGTCGCGTTCGGCGGGCATGTCGAGTCCGACGCGAAGTCCGAATTCCCCGTCGGTCGTCCCGAACGCGTACGCCGGAACCGTTCCGCCGACCTGCTCGACCGTCACGGTGTATGTACGGCCCTTGTCCAACGGCACCACCGGCACCTCGAACGAGGTCCACCCACTCGCCGGGATCTCCGCGCCCGAGAGGTGCCGCATCGTCACCACCCGACCGGTGTCGTCGGTGACCGTGAGCCGCAGCGGCGCAGGGGATCCGGTCCGTTCGGCCCGGATGTCGACCGTGCTCATCAGCCGCAGGTCGCCGGCGGTGAAGGTGGTCGACACGGACCGGCGTCCGGTCAGCTCGCCGTCGGGTGCGGCATCGCGGAGGACGTCCCACGGGTGCAGGTCGTCGACGAACGGGTTCACCCAGTTCGCGCCCGCGTCCGGGGAGTCCGCTCCCTGCCAGTTGTAGATCGAGGTGTAGCGCGAGCCGTTGACGTAGGTCTGCCGCAGCAGCATCGTCTTGTCCGGTGCGTAGCCGGAGACAGAGTTCTCGAGGTTCGGGTTGGCGATCCGGCCGAACTCCCGGCTCTTCTGCAGGTGCCAGAAGCCGCCCTTGGTGTAATCGTCGAGCTCGATGTACTCCGAGCCCGGCCTCGCCCGATGGACGATGCCCTGCGCGATGCTGGGGTGCACGTCGTCCCAGTACGGCTCCTGCATGCGGGAGTACACCTCCGCGTGCACGTTGTGCCGGAGCCCGTCGGTCGGGAAGACCGTGCCGTCGGCACCGGCCTCGATCCGCTGTCGTGGCAGGCCGGCGTAGAAGATGTCGGCGAACAGCTGCTGCGGGTACGACTGGTTCCTGAAGAGCCAGCGCTTCTCCGCCTCGGACAGTCCGTCGGTCGGATCCAGCACGACCCCCTCGGCCCTGGCCGCCGCGACCGTGCTCGGGTTGTAGTCGGCATAGAGGTCACGCCGTTCGACGCCGCCGTTGTAGTCGGTGTACGCTTGGTCGGCCACACCCTTGCCGCCCCGCTTCGACCAGTACGTACTCTCCATCGTCGTCGAGAAGTCCAGCAACCGGTCGGCTTCGCCGCTGCGCTGCAGATCCCAGACGAGTGGCCGGACCACGCCGAGTGACTCGTCGGCCTTCTTCTCCAGGTAGGCGTTTAGGTCGGGATTCCGCCAGGTGAGCCATGGCGTGTTGCCCCAGATGTTGGGCACCGAGAGTCCGTAGCGCGGTTCGTACGCGTCGCCGAGGAGGTCGTCGAGGCGCTGGTCGCGGAACACGTCCTTGTCGGGTCCGGTCTGATCCTGCGGGCTCCACAACACCTGGTGGTACTCGAGGTCGCCGAACGTCCCGCCCTTGCCGTCGGGAACACCACCCGGCGTGCCCTCCCAGTCGCTCGTGGACTCGATGCCGAAAGGCAGGCCGTACTCGCGCGAGAGCCGTAGCCACATCTGGTAGTTGGCGCTCATCTGCGCGGCGCTGCGTACCGTGAAGTAGTCGAGGATCGCCATGCCGCGACCCACCTCGGGGATCTCGTGGATGGCGGACTTCACGTAGTCGAGCCGGCTGCGGAAGTACGCCTCACCGCGGTGGTCCTGGCCGAGGACGAACACCATCCGGTCGGGCACCCGCATGTCCTGGGTGCGGACCATGCCCGGCAGGTCGGCATACGCCCAGATCTCCCCGACGTAGGCCGGCTCGGCGCTGCTGCCCTCGACCGTGACGACGACCTCGCCGTCGCCGATGACAGCCGGGTCGGCGGAGTCGAGGAAGAACGAGGAGTACGGGCCGCCCCCGGCGTCGCTGGTCGCGGGATCCCTGACGTAGAAGAGAGTTCCGTCGAGGAGCACTCGGAAGCCGAACGTCTCGCCCCACGCGTTGTTCGGTCGGATCTCCTTGAACTGCAGGGTCAAGGGCTTCCTGGGGTCGACGTCGAGCCGCACGCTGAAGCGCCCATCGTCGCGGACCGACCGTGCGGAGTACGCCTCGGTGAGCTGGCCCGCCTCGACCTCGCCGCCTACGGACCTGGCAGGGCCGCTCGCGGAGAAGCCATGCGCTTTTTCGCTGCCGCCGTCGCCGAGCCGCACCATGTCGGTGACGCCCGTGGTCGCGCCGTCGGTGTTGGCCGCGGCCCTTGCGGAAGGGTCGGCGGCGACGGCCGCGGGCGTTCCCCCCGCGGCGACGCCCGCGCAGCAGAGGCCGAACGCAAGGACCAGGCCGATCAGTCGGCGGGCACGTGGCGCGTGGGTTGGCATGCTTGCATACCTCCATGGCAGCGAAAACGCAGTGTCGGAATAGTGGGCCGCCTCGAAAGGCCGGTCAACGAGCCTGGCGCTGACCGGCCGTCTGCCGACCGCCACCGGTCAGTGCCCGACCTGCAGAAGAACGCGGTGTCGACGGCTCTCGGCAGTACCGAACCGAGAGCCGATCACGTGGAATGCGGCGTAGCTGAACCCGGCGTGAGGGCTCGGGCGTCCAGGGGAGTGCCCGTCTCAGAGCGGGATGTTGCCGTGGCGTCCCCGGGTCTCCTCGGCCTCGGCGAGGGCGGTCGCCAGCGTGCTACGCGTCTGCTTCGGTGACACCACCTCGTCGATGACACCGATCGAGACGGCCTTGTCGAGACCGCCGACGAGCTTCTCGTGTTCGACCGCCAACTCGGCCTCGACCTGTGGCCGGATGTCCGGCTCGACCTCGGCCAGCTTGCGACGGTGCAGGATGCGGATGGCGGCGATCGCCCCCATGACGGCGATCTCCGCGGTCGGCCAGGCGAACGTCTTGGTGGCGCCGAGCGCCCGCGAGTTCATCGCGATGTACGCACCGCCGTAGGCCTTGCGCGTGACGAGCGTGACGCGTGGCACCACCGCCTCCGCGAACGCGTGCAGCAGCTTGGCGCCACGGCGCACGACGCCGTCCCACACCTGCCCGACGCCAGGCAGGTAGCCGGGTACGTCGACCACGACGATCAGGGGAACGCCGAACGCATCGCACATCCGGACGAACCTCGCCGCCTTCTCCGCCGACGTGGAGTCGAGGCAGCCACCCAGGCGCAGCGGGTTGTTGGCGATCACGCCGATGGTCCGCCCGCCGAACCTGCCGAGGCTGGTCACGATGTGGGGTGCCCAGCGAGGGTGCAGCTCGACACCGGTGCCCTCGTCGAGCAGGGCGTCGATAAGCGGGTGCACGTCGTAGGCCCGGCGTGGCGACTCGGGCAGCAGGTCGGACAGGTCGCGGTCATCGACGGACGCGACGTCGACCGTACCCTGCGCGCCGAGGAGGTCCGCCAGCCGACGAGCCTCGGCAACCGCCGCCTCCTCGGTCTCGGAGACGATGTGTACGACGCCGGAGCGTCGGCCATGGGGTTCTGGACCGCCGAGCCGGAGCATGTCGACGTCCTCGCCGGTGACGGAGCGGACGACGTCGGGCCCGGTGACGAAGATCCGCCCTTCCGGGCCGAGGATGACCACGTCGGTGAGGGCAGGACCGTACGCCGCCCCACCTGCGGCGGGTCCCAGTACCACCGAGATCTGCGGGATCTTGCCGGAGGCGCGGGTCATCGCGTAGAAGATGCGACCCACCGCGTGCAGCGACAGCACCCCTTCGTCCAGTCGGGCACCTGCGTTGTGCCACAGCCCGATGACGGGTACCCCGTCGGCGAGGGCACGGTCGTACGCGGTGACCACCACCTCGCAGCCCTCGTGGCCCATCGCGCCACCCTGGATGGTGGCATCGGAGCAGAACGCGACCACCGGGCGACCGTTGACCTGGCCGGTGACCGCGAGCATGCCACTGGAGTCTTCGGGTGTGAGGAGTTCGATGCTCTCCGGATCGAGCAGGGCGGCGAGCCGGTTGCGTGGGTAGCGCGGGTCCGGCTCGCGTGCCGGCTTGGCCGGTTTGGCGGCGGGGTCGCCCGCCGAGCGCGTACCGGCAGGATTCCCGGTGTCGGCGTCGTTGTGGGCTACTGTCACGTCCCTTTCACTCCGACCTGGTTCGGGCCGTCTTCGGACGACCCGATCAGGCCGTACGGAAGGCGATGACGAGGTTGTGGCCGCCGAACCCGAACGAGTTGTTGATCGCGGTCAGTGGACCGTCGGGCAGCTTCCGGGGCTCCCTCACGATGTCGAGGGACACCTCGTCATCGAGGTCTTCGAGGTTGGCCGTCGGCGGCACCACCCGGTTCCGCAGGGCGAGGACGGTCGCGATCGACTCAGCCACGCCCGCCGCACCCAGCAGGTGGCCCAGCGAACCCTTCGGCGCGGTGACCACCACATCGTCCGCCGCCTTGCCCAGGACGGTACGGATACCTACGGCCTCGGCAATGTCGCCGGCGGGCGTCGAGGTCGCGTGCGCGTTGATGTGACTGAGCTCTTCCGGCCTGATGCCGGCGTCTGCCAGCGCCTCGCGCATCGCGGCCGCGTTGCCCTTGCCTTCGGGATCGGGTTGGACGATGTGGTGGCTGTCGGCGGAGGCTCCGGACCCGGCGACCTCGGCATAGATTCGGGCACCGCGGCGCTCGGCGTGCTCGGCCGACTCCAGCACCATGACAGCGCCGCCCTCACCGAGGACGAAGCCGTCCCGCGCCTTGTCGAACGGCCGCGACGCCCGCTCCGGCTCGTCGTTGCGCCGCGAGAGTGCCATCATCGCGCCGAACGCCGCCATCGGCAGCCGGTGGATCGCCGCCTCCGCACCGCCCACGACCGCGACGTCGGCCTTACCCGAACGGATGATCTCGAGCCCGTGCCGGATCGCCTCGTTGCCGGACGCGCATGCTGCCACGGGAGTCTGGACCGCCGCCCGCGCGCCGATGTCGAGCCCGACCCACGCGGCACCGCCGTTCGGCATGATCATCGGGATGGTGTACGGCGACACGTGCCTCGGACCCTTGGCCTGCAGGACGTCGTAGATGTCGAGCATGCTGATGAGACCGCCGATGCCCGACGCGACAGAGACCGCGATGCGTTCACCCGGGACGCCGGCCTCATCCAGTCCAGCGTCCTTCCACGCCTCCCGGGACGCGACCAGAGCGAACTGTTCATACCTGTCGAGCTTGCGTGCCTCGACCCTCGCGATGACCTCGGTCGGGTCCACCGCCGCGGGTGCGGCAACTCGCGCGGGCAGGTCGGCGAAACGCTCGTCGGTGAGGGTCCTCGCGTGGGAACGCCCGGCCAGCAGGCCCTCCCAGGTCGAGGCGACGTCGCCGCCGAGCGGGGTCGTGGCACCTAGTCCCGTGATGACAACCTTGGTGCTCATCGGGATCTCCCCATTCTTTCGTACTGCTGGAACTTCTGTGCTTGTCACATCGCGTGGTGCGGACGCGGCGGCCGAATGGAGCGGGGTCGTGGAGTCGCCCACGTCCACCCGACCGCCCGCGTCGTCGTCAGCCCTGCGACTGCTCGATGAACGTGACGGCGTCGCCGACGGTCTTGAGGTTCTTCACCTCGTCGTCGGGGATCTTGACGCCGAACTTCTCCTCGGCCGCGACGACCACCTCGACCATCGACAGCGAGTCGACATCGAGGTCATCGGTGAAGGACTTGTCGAGCTGGATGTCCTCGGCCGGGATTCCCGCGACCTCGTTGACAATCTCCGCGAGTCCGGCGCGGATCTCCTCGGTGGTGGCCATACCTTGATGCTCCTTCTTTGTTTCGGTGTGGTGCCGCGCCCGGGGATCGAGGGGCGAGGTCGGCTTGCGGTACTACGGAATGCGGATGACCTGAGCTGCATAGACCAGGCCGGCCCCGAAACCGATGATCAGTGCGGTGTCCCCGCTCTTCACCTCACCGGCCGCGAGCATCCGCTCCATGGCCAGCGGGATGGACGCTGCCGAGGTGTTGCCCTGTTCGGCGATGTCACGGGCGATGACGACATGGCCGGGCAGCTGGAGTGCCTTGGCCATGGCGTCGGTGATGCGCATGTTGGCCTGGTGCGGAATGAACGCGTCGAGATCGTCAGGACTCACGCCGGCGGCGTCGAGCGCCTGCTGGGCCACCTTGGCCATGGCGTACGACGCCCAACGGAAGACCTGGTTGCCCTGCATCGTCAGATGCGGGAACTCGCCTGCCGCCAGTGCGTCGTCCCAGGTCTCCTCCTGGCGGATGACGTCGGCCTGGTGCCCGTCAGAGCCCCAGACGACGGGCCCGATACCGGGCTCGTCGGACGGTCCCACGAGCGCGGCTCCCGCGCCGTCGCCGAACAGGAACGCCGTGGAACGATCCGTGAGATCGGTGAGGTCGGAGAGCCGCTCCACACCGATCACCAGGACGTAGGTCGCCGAGCCGGTACGCACCATCGACTGTGCGAGCTCGATCCCGTAACAGAACCCGGCGCAGGCGGCCGAGATGTCGAAGGCCGCGACCCCGCGGGTGCCGAGCTCGGCGGCGATCGTGGTGGAGATGGCCGGTGTCTGGGACAGGTGCGAGACGGTGGAAACGAGTACGCAGTCGATCTGGTCGGCCTGGACGCCCGCGTCGGCGAGGGCCTTGCCACCCGCGGCGACCGACATCGAGGCCACCGTCTCCTCGGGCGTGGCCCAGCGACGGCTCACGATGCCGGACCGGGTTCGGATCCACTCGTCGGAGGAGGCGATCCGTTCGCAGATCTCGTCGTTCGTCACGATCCGGGACGGCCGGTATCCGCCGACGCCGAGGATGCGGGCATGGGAGGCGCCAGTTGCGGACCGGATCGCGGTCGTCACGTGGCACTCACCACCGGGTGGAGTCGGACGATTGGCTGGCCCGGGGAAACGGGATCGCCGTCCTCGACCAGCCACTCGACGATCGTGCCGCCGTGTGGTGCGGCGACGGGCATGTCGTCCCGCAGGCTCCTGACGCTGCCGACGACCGCACCAGGCCCCAGGACGGAGCCGGCCGGCTGATCGAGCGCAAGATCGGTTGCGAGGGTGAACACGCCCTTCATCGGCGAGACGAGCAGCCGCCAGGTGGGATTGCCCTCCAACGGTCCTCCCTCGCCGTGCTTCTCGACGAACGCGCGTGCGTCGTCGAGTTGGTCAGGGGTCTTGAGCGCGAATGTCTCGACCCCCTTCATCGCCCGCCGCGCGATCCCGGTCAGGGTTCCCGCCGGCGGCATCTCCAACATCCCCGTCACGCCGAGATCCTGCATCGTCTGCATGCAGAGGTCCCAGCGGACGGGCGAGCTGACCTGCGTGACGATGCGTTCGAGGACTTCACGGCCGTGGTGGACGATGTGGCCGTCGCGGTTGGACAGCAGCCGGGTCCGTGGGTCATGCGTACTGATCGCCTTGGCGTAGCCGCCGAGCAGGTCGACCGCGTGGGCGACGTACTCGGTGTGGAACGCACCGGCCACCTGCAGCGGGACGAGCCGGGTGCGGGCCGGTGCTTTGCGGGTGAAGTTGTCGAGGTCCGCGAGGGTGCCGGCGGCGACGACCTGGCCGGGACCGTTGTTGTTGGCGGCAACGAGGTGGTGGTCATCGATGGCGGCGAGCACTTCGTGAGGATCCCCACCGAGGACGGCCATCATGCCGGTCGGCGACTTGGCCGCCGCGGTGGCCATCGCCTTGCCGCGTTCGCGGACGAACACCATCGCCTGCTCGGCGCTGATGACCCCCACACCCGCGGCGGCGGTGATCTCGCCGACGCTGTGGCCGGCCGCGAGGTCGATCACCCGGAATGCGTCAGCGGGATGCGGGAACAGCGAGAGCGCGGCGACGAGGCCGGCGCCGACGAGCAGTGGCTGCGCGACCGCGGTGTCGCGGATCGTCTCCGCGTCCGCTTCGGTGCCGTAGTGGACGAGGTCGACGTCGCACACCGCGGACAGCCATCGCAGCCGTTCGGCGAAGGTCGGGTCCTCCAGCCACGGCGTGAGGAAGCCAGGCGTTTGCGCGCCCTGGCCTGGCGCGACGATGACGAGCACGAAATCCACGATGACGAAAGAACGCCGCAGAAGGACGACGTGGCGGGACGAAACTTGCCGGCGGTTCGCTGTAGGAACCCGACAAAGTCACGGCGTGTGAGGGGTCTCCGGCGGGTGCAGACGGCCCAGTGTCAGCGCAATCCGGAGGGTGTACGCATGCCTCGGATTGGAAGGCGAATAGCCGGACAGCTCGGTGATTCGCCGCAATCGGTAGCGCACCGTGTTGGCGTGGACGAAGAGCATCCGCGCGGTGGCCTCGACAGACGCGCCGTTTTCGAAGAATGCGGCGAGTGTCTCCAGCAGAACAGGGCCGGCCTGGTCGAGTGGTGCGTACACGTCGGTGACGAGCTGGCGGCGTGCGTTGCTGTCACCGGCCAGCGCGCGTTCGGGGAGCAGTTCCTCGGCGGCCACCGGACGCGGGGCGTCGAGCCAGGCAGGGGCCGCGCGGAACCCGGCGATCGCGGCACGCGCCGCCGTCGGCGCGGTGAGCAGGTCCGGAACGACCGGACTTGCGACGACGGGGCCCGGTCCGAAATGGGCGGCGATCGAGGAGGCGGCCTTCTGCGGGTCCTCGACACCGCCGAGGATGACGATCAGCCGGTCCCGCTGTACGCCGGTGAGGACGTCGAGGTGGGCGTGGCGCGCGTCGCGGCGGATCAGCTCGACGGCGGCCTCAGCGCCGCCCTCGGGGGGACGGCCGACGACGACGAGAATCGCCGTCGTGTCCGACCAGCCCAGCGCAGAGACCCTGGAGCGGACGGCCTCGTCGGTCTCTCCCCGCAGCAGATTGTCGACGATGAGCGCTTCCAGCCGGGCGTCCCATGCGCCGCGTAGCTCGGCGGCCCGGGCGTAGACCTCGGCCGCGCCGAAGGCGATCTCCCGGGAGTAGAGCATGACCGCCTCACGCACACTCGACACGTCGTCGGCGGGGACGATCTCCTCGACGCGTTCCTCGACGACCTCGATGCCGATCCGGATCATCTCCACCGTCTGGGGCAGGGTCACCTTGCGGGTGAGCTCGCGCGGTGCGGTCCCCAGGACGTCGCCGGTGAAGACGGGGCCGTCGCTGGGGGTGCGGAACCACGCGACGAACGCGGCGAAGAAGGTCTGGGCGACGAGTCCGATCCACGACCGGTCCTGCGGTGCCATGTCGCGGAACCAGGTGAGCCGGTCGCGCATCCGCTCGATCGTGGCCGAGGCGAGCATGCCGCTCGCACGTTCGAGATGGGCTGCGGTCGCGGCACGATTGAGACTCGACACGTGGGAAGTCTCCCACGCGGGCTCGGAACATGGTCACAGCTGGTGATCGATTGGGCGATTCTGTCGTACTCTCTGTCAGACTCCGCCGATAAGGGACGAGATCGCACCCGTTCTGATCCTCCCTCCCTGAGCGGTGAGACCGAGTGTTGCGAGACGCTGAGACCGTGGACCCCATTGACCAGCTGAAACGCATCGCGTTCCTGCTCGAACGCTCGCGCGCCCAGACCCACCGCGTCCGCGCCTTCCGCAAGGCAGCGTGGGCACTGGAGAAGTTGCCGGGTGAGGAAGTCGTACGCCGGTCCGCGGACGGCACCCTCACCGACCTCGCCGGAGTCGGTCCCGCCTCGGCGAAGGTCGTCGCCGAGGCACTCTCCGGCGAGACGTCCGGATATCTCACGAAGGTCGACGCCGAGACCGGCACACTCGTCGACGGCGGCGCTGCCCTGCGCGCCACCCTCAAGGGTGACCTGCACACCCACTCGGAATGGTCCGACGGCGGCAGCCCGATCCGTGAGATGGCGGAGGCGGCCCTCGGGCTCGGCCACGAATACCTCGCGCTCACCGACCATTCTCCGCGCCTCACCGTGGCACGGGGCCTGTCGGCCGAACGCCTGCGCCAGCAGCTCGATGTCGTACGCCGGCTGAACGACGATCTCGCTCCGTTCCGCATCCTCACCGGCATCGAGGTGGACATCAACGAGGACGGCTCCCTCGACCAGGAGCCCGCTCTGCTCGCCGAACTCGACATCGTGGTCGCGAGTGTGCACTCCAAGTTGCGGATGCCGGCGGCGGAGATGACACCGCGCATGGTGGCCGCCATCGCCAACCCGGACGTCGACGTCCTCGGCCACTGCACGGGGCGGCTGATCACCGGTGACCGCGGGACCAGGCCGGAGTCGGCGTTCAACGCGGAGATCGTGTTCGAGGCCTGCCGCCGGTTCGGCGTCGCGGTGGAGATCAACTCCCGGCCCGAGCGACTGGACCCGCCGCGACGGCTGCTGCGGCAGGCGGTCGAGCAGGGCTGCGTCTTCACGATCGACACCGATGCCCACGCGCCCGGTCAGCTCGACTGGCAGCCGTACGGATGTGCGCGGGCCGAGGAGTGCGGCGTCACCGCCGACCGGGTGCTGAACACGGTGCCCGCTGACGATCTGCTCGCCAGAACTCGAGGCAGCTAGCTCGCGGGGAGGCGGCTAGGTCGGGCGCGAGGCGGTAGGGCGGATGGTGTCGCGCCGCCGAAGTTCCGGCTCCTGGATGAGGCGCCCTCATCCAGCCGGGACCTGCGGAAGGGGCGCCCTGCCGCAATAGGTCCGTATGAGTGGCGCCCTCATCCAACGCCCGCTCGCGTGAGGGGCGCCCTGCTCCAGCCGGTGCCAGCGTGAGGGCGTCCTGGCGGCAAGGGGCGCTCGCATGAGGGGCGCCCTCACGCAAGTCGGGAGTCCGCGAAAGGGACCGGATCCGCAGGTTAGCGGCGGCGCAGGCCGGCGCCGATCCGTTCGACCGTCTGGGTGACCCGCCGGGCCCGGGTCTCGGGTCGTGCGGCCGCGTCGATCCACGCGACGTACTCGCGTTGATGGGAGTACGACAGCCTGCTCCAGGTGTCGAGCACGCCCCCAGACCGCAGCGCCGCGGCCAGGTCGTCCGGCGGCTCGACCACCCGCGGCTCGTCGTCGTAGGCGACCGTGACCGTCACCGCGTCGCCCACCGCCACCCCCGCAGCCTCGCAGGTGGCACGGTTGACGCCCACGTAGTACTCCCCGCCGTAGACGGCGATCGTGGTGCGGAAGGTATGCGGACCGATGGTGACTCGGACCGGTGGTCGTGCACGCCCGAAGAGCGCTCTGACGTCGAGCGGTACCTTGACGAAGGTTCCCGCCCCGGACTCCTCCGAGCGCTCGATCGTCGCCTGGAAGGTCTGCGTGTCCATGGCTGGGATCATAGGAGCGTCGGCGCGAGAAGGGACACGGATGGTGGGCACGCAGGTGAGGGTCACCGGCACGATCAGGCCCGGCACGATCAGGCCCGGCACGATCGGACCCGGCACGATCGGACCCGGCCCGGTCGACGCGGCTCCCGCCTTCGGCTGATCTTGTGGCCTGGACCCGCGCCCGCGATGGGCTCCCGCTCTACTACGACTACTTCGACCCCGCAGGCCGCGCCCCAGCCCGTCCGCGTCCCGCCGTGCTGCTCCTCATGGGCCTCGGCGCCAACGCGCGGGTCTGGGCACCCGTCATCGCACCCTTCCAGGCGGCCGGCCACCCGGTGGTCGCGATGGACAACCGTGGCTGCGGCCGGTCCGGGGCCCCGTGGCGGCCGTGGTCGACGCGGACGATGGCCGCCGACGCCGTGGCGGTGCTGAACGCGGTAGGGGTGCGCCGTACGCACGTGGTCGGCGCATCCATGGGCGGCATGGTGGCGCAGGAGATCGGCCTCGCCTTCCCGGATCGGGTCCACTCCCTGGTGTTGGGATGCACGTCGGGCGGTCTGCCACGAGGACCGGAGCTGGTCACCCGGCGCGGCGTCCGGGAGGTGCTGGCGCTGGCGGCACGGACGGTCAGGCCGGTGCCGTTGGACGCTCAGGTACGGCGGTTCCTGCAGACGAACATCTCACCCGACTTCGCAGCGACGGCACGGCGCGACGGCGACTGTTGGCGGGCCGTCGAGGCAATGCTCGCCGAACCCACCTGCCTGCGGGGTCTGCTGTACCAGTCCCTCGCGACCGTCCGGCACTCCAGCTGGTCGCGCATCGGCAGACTGCGGCACCCGGTCCTGGTGCAGCACGGCACCGCCGATCCGGTGATCCCCGTGACGGCCGGGCGGGAGCTCGCCCGACGGATACCGTCGGCCGTCTTCCAGGAGGTCGACGGCGCAGGTCATGCGCTCGGCCTGGAGCGTACGGATGAGATCACTCAACGGGCACTTGCGTTCATGGCGGCGGAAGAGGGTCCCGGCAGGAGCAGGTGACTGTGGCGTCGCGATCGGTGTTCGGCTCATCGCGGCGACGCGGGATTCCACACGTGTCAGCGAGTGGCGGGGCTGGGTTCGGCACTCCTGGCACGGAGCACGGTACGCGCGACCAGAGCACCAGTGCCCGCGCCGACAGCGAGCACCACGGTGAGCCAACCCATCGTCGTCGAAAGCGCGACCGCCGACGCGTGCGGCCCGTCGTGCCGGGCAAGGGTCAGGAAGACGGTCCCGAAGATCGCGACACCGAGTACCTGGGAGAGCTGCAGGGTCGTGGTCAGAAGGCCACTCACGTCGGCGGCCCGGATCGCTGGCACCCGCACCAGGGACTGCGTGAGCAGGGGGCTGAACGCCACGCCCATCCCGCAGCC